>NZ_PNDH01000028.1:0-22990 GCF_005887175.1 Pseudoalteromonas sp. S1612
ATTTGTTTTTAAGGTTTAAGGTTTTAGGTTATAAGGTTTTAGGTTTTAGGTTTTAGGTTTTAGGTTTTAGGTTTTAGGTTTTAGGTAATCTTGCCAGCAAGGTTATTAAATTATTCTCCTATCATCAATTCCACATAAACTCTGTGTTCTTTTTATAAATTATATTTAAAAATTAATTTGAACACAGAGCAAAAAGTAAAAAATTGAAAACCACAATTAAACTTTTACTTCCCTAACTTTTTACCGATGCCAAACACCTCGCATCCCGTGGCCCGAAAATTTAACCTTTTACCATTCATTTTTCCCCTCTCATCTCTGCCTTGCTACCGCTTATCGTATCTACTCGAATTGTTATTAAAACTCGTTACAATAAAATAATGTTAAAAAACGAGAATCTATAATGAAAACACAACTCACTCTTATAGGCTGTGCACTTATTTCCAGCTTAACGAGCGCCAGTGCCTTAGCAAATAAGCCATTAGAATTTAAAGATGTATTTGATTTTAAATCTGCAAGAGGCACACAGCTTTCTGAAAATGGTCAAATCCTCTCTTTAAGTGCAACTCCTTATCGTGGCAATGCCACTGGGCAAGTCTACTCGCTAAATAACAACAAGCTTATTGCTGAAGTAGAGCGAGGCACTCGCCCTACAATTAACAAAATGGCGAACTGGGTTGCATTCACCCAAGTGCCTACCCTACTTGAAAAAGAGACCACTAAGAAAAAAAGTGATTTAAAAAACAATCTAGTATTAGTGAATACCCAAACCGGTGAGCAACAACGCTTTAATGACGTAAAAGATTACGTACTCGCTAATAACGGCCAATGGCTTGCCTATCGTAAAAATGAGAGCACCGACGCGGATGATAAAAACTCCGATAAAGATAGCGCTATCACAGCTGATAAAAAAGATAAAAGCTACCCGCTGGTTGTCGTCAACTTAAGCGATAAACGCACCCACACTCTTGAAAGTGCCTTCACCTATGATATTAGCGCCACCAGCGATCAGCTATTAGTGAGCCAAAGCTATGTGGATGGTAACAATAATCAAATTACTTTGTTTTCACTCGATGACTTCACCAGCACGGCATTAATTGATGAGCCGGGTGTGGTTGCCAGCAAAATAGCTTGGCATCCAATCAATAAGAGTGTTGCATTTACCTTAGGTAACTATGTGAACGATGATAAGCGCCGCCGCCAGTACGAATTAACGCTTTGGCAAAACGAGACGCTTACCACTGTGCAGTCACCTAACCCAGAATGGTTAATGGGTAAAACCGCGACATTAACGTGGGCCGAAGATGGTACACGCTTGTACTTTGAAAACCGCCCAAAACTTGCTGAAAAAGTTAAACAAAAGGAATATACCGATGAGTCGTCACTGTATGACTTTGAGGTTATTCGCGACCAAAAAGGGTTAAATGTATGGCACAACAACGATGCGCAAATTAAACCTCGCGAAGAGCAGCAATGGAATGAAAGTAATAAGAATCGACATTACACGGCGGTATACCATGTAAACTCGCAACAAGTTGTGCAGTTAAGCACACCAAATATGCCTGAGGTCGCACTTAATACTGAACGCGCGGATTCATTATTAGGTTACTCAAATTTAGCTCATCTTGAAAAAGTAATGTATGGCGGTTTTTTTGCTGACTACTTTGCTGTTGATATAAAAACGGGTAAACAAACCCCTATTATTAACGACTACCCATTTAGACCAAGCCTTGCGCCTAATGGTCAGTTTGCTGCTTACTTTGATAATAACCAAGTACAGCTTAAAAACTTAGGCAATAACAAAGTGAGCGTACTCAGCAAAGCGGTTAACGCCACCTTTGCCGATGACAAACACGATTATCCATCTAAGCAGCCTGGCTATGGCTTTGCTGGCTGGCTTAACGATAGCAGCGAAATACTGGTTTATAGCAAATACGATATTTGGTCGTTTAATGTAAATACCAAGCAAGCCAAACGCTTAACTAATGGTAAACAAAGTAATACTCAGTACAGAGTAATCAAGCTTGATAAAAACCAAGTGGGCTTTAACAGCAATGATACTCTTTTGCTCTCTGCAATTAACTTACAAAGTAAGCAAAGTGAGGTGACTAAACTTAATTTAACAACGCTTAACGTTACTAAAGTACTCACAGGTAATAAGCGTTTTGATGTAATTAAAAAAGCCAAAAATGCCGATAAATACTTATTTACTGAGCAAACCTATCAGCAATTTCCTGATATTTATCAAACAGACTTTAGCTTCAAACAAGCACAACAAGTCACTAACCTTAATCCTCAGGTAACTAATTTTGCTTGGGGAGAAAAGCCTGAACTTATTAGCTATAAAGGCTTTGATGGAGAAGATTTACAAGGGGTATTAATCAAACCTGCCGGCTATAAAAAAGGCGATAAAGTACCGGTTGTGGTGTACTTTTACCGCTATATGAGCCAGCGTATGTACGATTTCCCTAAAATGGAATTAAATCATCGCCCTAACTTTCCGATGTTTACATCAAATGGCTACGCCATCTTTTTACCTGATATTCGTTTTGAAATAGGTCATCCAGGTAAGTCTTCAACTCAAACCATGATCAACGCCACTCAAAAGCTGATTGATTTAGGCATTGCCGATGCTAATAAAATAGGGTTACAAGGCCATTCATGGGCGGGTTATCAAAGCGCGTTTATGATCACTGAAACTGATATGTTTAAAGCTGTAGTTTCGGGTGCGCCAGTGTCTAACATGACCAGCGCCTACAGTGGCATTCGCTTAAAGTCAGGGCTTGCTCGCCAATTTCAATATGAAACAGGGCAAAGTCGCATTGGTAAAAACTTATTTGAAGCCCCTGAGCTTTATATTGAGAACTCGCCAGTCTTTTTTGCGGATAAAGTAAATACCCCGATTCTGATTATGTTTGGTGATAAAGATGATGCTGTGCCATGGCATGAAGGCGTGCAATATTACTTAGCACTGCGCCGTGCGGGTAAAGATGCTACATTTTTACAATATGAAGGTGAACCGCATCACTTAAAGCAATTCCCTAATCAGGTAGATTTCTCAGTACGTATGATGCAGTACTTTGATCATTACTTAAAAGGCAAGCCAGCCGCTAAGTGGATGAACGAAGGTGAAGCGTTTATCGAAGAGTAACTAATAAACCGGCGCTATTTGGCGTCGGTTTAACATTTAAAACCAGTAATTAAAGACTATGTAAAGTTTTAAATAAATACTAAATCACTATTAAAACTGACTTTTATATTCAGTTCGCGTATTCTAATCTCCTGATTTAAATAACCTCTATAACGAAATGAGCAACGCCACTCCCCCATTTTCAATCTCAGCCAGCATGACTCACAGCATTGCAAATATTAGTGAAGCTTTAGGTAAAATCAGTGCCTTATATTCGCCAGCAAATATTGAGCATTATAAGCAACAAAAACTCACCTCTATACAAATGAAAAACTCTGAATTTCAATTTACAGTATCTGACCTATCAAGCCCAGATAGCTTATTAGCTCTGCATCGCAGCTTAATGAAAGATCAAGGTGAAAAGTCAGGCTGTTATAGAGAGCAAGGTCTAGCGTTAAAAAATGGCTTACAAATGGCACCACAGGCAATGCGAGTGCCACAAATGGTAGAAGAATTATTTGCGTGGTTTAATACAACTAACCACCACCCTCTAATCAGTAGTGCAGTATGCCATTATGAATTACAGTTTATTCAACCGGTTGCACAGGGTAATACTGAGTTAGCGTGTGTGTGGCAAACCCAACAATTATCACAATGGCATACGCTGTTTTCATTGCTAAACATTCATAACTTAATAGCGGCAACACGCCAACGATACTTTGAAAGCATTAACCTAAGTACCAAAACCGGTGACTCATCCGTGTTTATTGAGTACATGTTAGAGACATTACTTTCAGCATTAGATATTTTAGAAAGTGATTTAAAATCAATAACAAAAATCCAAACCCCACAACAACCCCCTCAAGTTAAAAACACTATACACTTAGACATACAAGCCCCCCAAGTCATCGCTTTAATAAATGTATTTAACCAAAGCGAAAAACCATTAAACCGACAAGAGCTACAAAACCAGCTAGGGTTAAAAGATCGAAAACATTTTAGAGAGCGCTATTTAAAACCTGCAATTGATGCAGGCATAATCGAAATGACTATTCCCGAAAAACCGAATAGTAAAATGCAGCAATATAGACTTAAAAGTTAGAAATAAAAAATGCCACTTAAGAGCTTAAGTGGCAGGTTTAATAAGCCGCGCTGAGCGACTTTTTACGCGTATTGCCCAGCGGCAAATCCACAGCTCCACGCGTATTGGAAATTATAGCCTCCTAGCCAACCCGTTACATCGGTCACTTCACCAATAAAGTATAAACCTTTGGCTTTTTTAGCCTCAAATGTTTTTGAGCTTAGCTCATCGGTATCTACACCACCTAAAGTCACTTCTGCGGTTCTGTAACCTTCGGTACCATTTGGCTTAATTTGCCAAGCATGAATATAATCCGCGAGTGCATCTATTTGGCCATGCGTTAGCTGGTTAATATTGCAATCAGGAATAGCTTTACTGTCATAGAGTATTTCAACAAAACGCTTAGGTAAGATAGTAGCAAGGCTATTTTTTAACGATTTTTGCGCTTGCGTTTCTCGCCAATCGGCTAGCTGTTGCTTTAAATCTAGTTCAGGTAATAAATTGATCGTCACCGCCTGACCTGCTCGCCAAAATGAGCTTATTTGTAATATGGCAGGCCCGGATAAGCCGCGGTGAGTAAATAAAATATTCTCTTTAAATACAGTGCCATCTTCGCTTGCAACTTCACAAGAAATACTAATACCCGAAAGCCCTTCAAAACGCTCTTTATCGTGCTGATGTAAGGTAAAGGGGACTAGAGCGGCCATCGTCGGCAATACCTTTAAACCAAATTGCTCTGCAATTTTATAACCTATTGGCGTCGCGCCAAGTTTAGGCATAGTTAAACCGCCAGATGCGACAACTAACGACTCACAGGTCAGTGTTTCTTGCTCAGTTGTGACACTGTAACCTGTTGCTGTTTTAGCTACATTTAACACTTCGCTGCGTAGTTTAATTGTAACACCCGCCCACTCACACTCTGTTAGTAAAATATCAACAATGTCTTGTGCGCTATTGTCACAGAATAATTGTCCCAATGTTTTATGGTGATACGCCAAACTATGTCGGTCTACAAGCTCTACAAAGTCATGCTGGGTATAACGACTTAAGCACGACTTTACAAAATGGGGATTAGTGCATAAATAGTTATTAGGGCTCGCATTTTCGTTAGTAAAGTTACAACGCCCGCCGCCACTAATTAAAATTTTACGTCCTGGCTTTTTACCCATATCAAGCACTGTAACACTTCGGCCGCGATATCCTGCTTGTGCTGCACACATTAAACCTGCAGCTCCGGCACCGATCACTATCACATCAAGGTGAGTCATTTGGTCATCTCTTAAAAACTTTGGTGAATTATAACAAAGTTTCGGTAACAACAAGATAGCTGTTATATTGTTTTTAATTTATCAATAAAAATTAAATAATGATAAAAAGCACCAAATAAATCTAATACATTAGGATCGTCAAAATAATAAAAACAAATACAAAACGACTGAAAGCTTACTGAATTCACGGTTATAACTAAATGAAATAGGCACATACGTATTTAATATTTCAAAATAGTTAACAGATCATTTACCTTTGTACCCGCTTTGTGGCTTTCCACAAATAATAATAAAACTAAGGGTAATTATGACTTCTAATGATTCATTTAAAAAATGCGCTGTTGCGCTAACAATAAGTACACTATTTGCAGCCAGCTCAAGCATGGCAAATCCAGCACAAGCAATCTCACCTTCTATGGCTGAAACCTCAGCTAAAATGCAAAATCAAGGTGGGTTTGAAACTCAGTTCATTATCAAATATAAAAATAATAGCGATATGATGAACGTATCAACAACTGAAGCATCGCCTGCAATGATGAATAAAAAAGCGCAAAGCTTTGTAAAAAACTTCACCTCAAAAAAAGGTAAAGTTAAAGCTAAATATATCCGCGCAATGGCATTGAATGATCATCACGTAATGCGTGCCGACAAAAAGCTCAATGCTGAAGAAGCACAACAGTTTATGCAAGAAATGGTCAATTCAGGCAATGTTGAATACATTGAAGTCGATCAAATGTTAAAGCCATTTGCAACACCAAACGACCCTCGTTATGGCGACCAATGGCATTACTATGAGCAAGCCGGTGGCCTAAATCTACCAACAGCCTGGGATACTGCTACAGGTAGCGGCGTGGTTGTAGCTGTTCTTGATACTGGTTACCGTCCGCACGCTGATTTAAACGCCAATATTTTACCTGGCTACGATATGATCTCTAATCTATCAGTCGCTAATGATGGCAATGGCCGTGATAACGATGCTCGCGATCCAGGGGATGCTGTTGCAGCCGGAGAATGTGGTAACAACGGTGCACAAGGTTCTAGCTGGCACGGTACTCACGTAGCAGGAACTGTTGCTGCGGTAACTAATAACGGTGAAGGTGTTGCTGGTGTTGCTTACGACGCGAAAGTAGTGCCTGTACGTGTGTTAGGTAAATGTGGAGGTTTAACCTCTGACATTGCTGATGGTATTATTTGGGCTTCAGGTGGAAATGTGTCGGGTACATCGGCAAATGCTAACCCTGCTGATGTTATAAACATGAGCTTGGGTGGTGCAGGTGCATGTAGCTCAACGACTCAAAATGCTATTAATACAGCACGCAATAACGGTACTGTTGTTGTTATTGCCGCAGGTAACGATAACGATAATTCTGCAAACTACAACCCAGGTAACTGTAGTGGTGTTGTTAACGTTGCATCAGTTGGCCGTAATGGTGGCCGCGCATATTACTCAAATTATGGTAGTAATATTGATGTAGCAGCCCCAGGTGGCGCGCAAAGCTTTGCAAATGATTCTGAGGGTGTTTTATCTACTTACAACTCAGGTTCAACAACACCATCAAGCGACAGCTATGGTTTTTCGCAAGGTACATCAATGGCTGCACCTCATGTTGCGGGTGTTGCTGCATTGATCAAACAAGCTAAACCAAATGCGACTCCTGATGAAATTGAAAACATCTTAAAAACAACCACTCGCTCATTCTCTGCAACATGTACTAGCTGTGGCACAGGTATTGTGGATGCTGCAGCCGCTGTTGCCGCAGCATCAGGTGGCACACCACCGCCAACATCAGGTGATAATGAGCTTGTTGATGGACAAGTGAAAACGGGATTAAGTGGTGCAGCAAGTGCACAAGACTTTTACACTATGACAGTCCCAAGCGGTGCCACTAATGTTACTTTCACTATGAGCGGTGGTACAGGTGATGCTGACTTGTATGTACGTGCTGGTAGCAAACCAACTACCTCTACATACGACTGTCGCCCTTATAAAGGCGGTAACAGTGAAGAGTGCTCTATTGATAACCCAACCCCAGGTACTTATCATATAATGTTAAATGGTTATTCTGCCTACACTGGTGTTAGCTTAGTCGGTAACATTACAGGTGGTTCAACCGGTGGTGGTTCAGGTACACCTCAAGCAGGTGGTGGCACAGTGTCTGATGTTACTGCAAATGCAGGTCAGTGGAAACATTACACGCTAGATGTGCCAGCTGGCATGGCTAGCTTTACAGTAACAACGTCTGGCGGCACCGGTGATGCAGATTTATTTGTAAAATTTGGCAGTCAACCAACTAGCTCAAGCTATGATTGTCGTCCTTATAAAAATGGTAACGCTGAAACATGTACATTTAGTAACCCTCAAGCGGGAACATGGCATCTAAGCGTAAATGCGTATCAAACCTTTTCTGGTTTAACGCTAAGCGGTCAATACCAGCCGTAAACTACTTTCTCCTTAGATAAAAAAAGCCGATACATATGTATCGGCTTTTATTCAATACTTAAAACAGCTTAGTTATAGCTTGGCTAAAACGGCTTCAGCACTACTTATTACAAATTCTTTTTCTTGTTCTACAAGTAATTCGCTAACAACACCATTATCTACAACCATAGCGTAGCGCTTAGAACGCAAACCACCAAAGCCAGCAGTATCTTTTTCAAGCCCTAAGGCACGAGTAAAACTGGCATCGCCGTCTGCAAGCATATCTATATGTTCTGCATTTTGTGACTCGCCCCATGCTTTCATAACAAATGCATCATTTACCGATACACAATAAATAGCGTTAATACCCTTAGCCTTGAATTTATCAGCTAGCGCGATATAACCAGGCAAATGAGCATTGGAACAAGTAGGCGTAAAAGCACCCGGCACTGCAAATAATACAACTTTTTTATCTGCGAATAATTCATTATTAGTGAGCGTTTGCATACCTTCATCACTAAGCTGAGATAAACTTACTGCAGGTATTGTTTGACCTTGCTCTATCATATTAATTCCTTAGGTTAATTACATAGTCTTTTAGCATACAGATTAATATTTAATTCGTCTTCGATTAATCGCTGTTGTTATCTAAACCTAGACCTTCTTTAATAGATGTCATTTGCAACTCTAACTGCGAGCCTATATCAGCAACTAATTCACTCGACTCACTTACTTGGCTTTTCATATCATGCATCGATAGAGTAAAGCCTTGGAGCAACTCATTTTGCTGTTTAGCCAGCTCCATTGCATCAATCGCAACTTGATTAGCCTGCTGCGCATTACCTGCAACTCCTTCAGAGTTTGCTTTAAGCTCTTGAGCATTTGCAGTTTGTAATTGTGCATCCTCAGTTAGTGCATTGATTTGTTTATAAACCACTTGAGAGTTTTCACTTAGTAGCGCCAACTGATCATTGATCTCTTTTAACGAACCTTGGGTTTGCATTGCTAATTGCCTTACCTCATCGGCAACTACGGCAAAACCTCGACCTTGCTCACCGGCTCTTGCTGATTCTATCGCAGCATTGAGCGCGAGTAAGTTTGTTTGCTCAGCGATGGTACGTATAACCGTAATAATATTACTCACTCCTTGCACCCCACTCAGTAATTCCTGAACACTATGCATCCCCTGCTCAATACGTTGCTGTGTTTCAGAACTGGCATTAAGCATACTTTTAGCAAAACCAACACTTTGCTGCATTGCCTCATAAGTACTTTGGGCATTTTCAGCAGCCTGAGCGTTAATATGATTAACCTGCTCACCAAGTTGCTGAATATTAAGAAGCAGTTCTTCATTGTGATTTACCTGCTGATAACTCGCATTACTTTTTTGCCCAATAGTATGTAAATGCTCACTCATTTGCTGCATAAACTGGCTGACTACATTGAGCATATTCGCTCTTTCTTGCGCTTCTAAACGCTGGCGCTCAATTAGCTGGTTAAAATACTGTGCTATTTCTCCTACCTCTGTTTTAGGATTATTCACTGTAATATTTTTTAACTCATTACTTTCTATTAAAAATGCAAACCCATCTCGCAGTTGTCGTAAAGGCTGTAAAACCTGTCTGCGCTGTACCCAATAGACACTAAAAGCTAATATTACTAATCCGCCTATTGCTATTCCAAACACCCAAAACACTTGTCGTTTCACGTTATCTTGCTGTGCTTTTAATGTTTGCTCTGCCTCAATCACTGTTTTTGATACTAAACTAATTTGTTCACGTAACTCATTCGTTCCAGAATCACGTTGTTTTGATTGCGATAAAGTACTGCTTAAATCGCGCAAATAACGTTTAGGCCAACTCACCAACTCCGCTTTTATTTCAGCTGCCAAATCTTCCGGTTCCTCATCTACAAATAAAGCAAACTCATCAACCTCAGTCATTACCCCTAAGTTCGGTAACTGCTCAATATTTATAGCTAGTAAATTTAGGGTTTTTATACTTTGTTGCAGGTTTTTCTCTACCTCAGGTTGGTAATCATTGATCAACTGATAAGTCGATAAAGATAAATTAAGCACTTCACTGTAATAATCACTCGCTAATTTATAATAATTAAGAGCGTTACTGGTTTGCATTGGTGCTTTTTGCGCATAATTAATGAGTGAAGAGGCTGAGCCGGCCATTTGTCTAAGCGCGTTATCTAACAGCGCAGTTTCATTGCCAGATAGTTTTCCAAGTGCTCTGTATTTACCATTAATATCTGTATTTAATGAAGTTAATTGTGCAGCTAAACGAATTTCTAATTCAGGAGGCAGCACTGTTAACTGTTGCGCTTTAAGCTGCTCAATCAAGGTCGATGATTGTTTTAGGTATTGGCTATTACCTTGTACTAAATAACTTTCCAAATGATCGGCAAGCTCGACCATTATGCTATTTTTTAATTGGCTATATGCACTATCTTGTTGCTGAAGTTTAAGTAATGTATGGCTTGCCCATAACAAGGTAGCGGCTAAAAGGATACTTGCTAACGTTAATAAAATGGCTAGTAAACGGGTAAAAAATGATACACGCATAAATATATCTCAAAACTGACATACACATAGAGTATTGAGTTTTTATGACATTTTTATGTAATAAGAGTAATAAGAGTAATAAGAGTAATAAGGATAAATACTCAGGGGGAACTAGACTTAAAGGTAGTTAAACAGGGTGTAAAATGACAATTTATCTAAGTAAAAAAAAAACCGCGTTTAAACGCGGTTTTTTTTATTAATTAAGCTTTTATTTAAAGGCCTGCGCGGTCTTTAATAATAGGGATTAAAGGTGATCCAGCATGATTTGCCTCAGCCCAAGCAATATCGGCACCATCTTCAAGTGAGCTCTTTGATAAGTTTTTAACAATGTACTCGCCTGTATCAACTGCATTACTTGCAACAGCGTGACGCAATAAGTTATTACCATTACAGAAAACTGCATCATAGATATTACGAACTTTCACACGTGAACTTTTTAATTTGCTACGCAGACGGTTTTTATCATCACCAGCAATGTATTCACAGATTGAAACAGCTAACTGATCATTAGCGCTTGCAGGCGCAGTATAAGCAAACGAACCCGCTGCAATAGCAGCAATTACAACTAGCTTCGGTAATTTAATCATTGATTGGACACCCTATATTAATACTTTTTTCGTACTCGACTGTTTAATATTGTACCAACACGCTCAGATTTTGGCAATAATGTTAAGAGATTTTATTCAAAGTTACGAACTTATAACTATATTTATTTTTATCATCAGCTGCCATCAACATTTCATCTTCAATTTGCCAACTTGCAACATTTTGGTAATCAGGAAACTGTGTATCCCCTTCTACATCTAAGTCAATAAAGGTTAAATACAACCGATGTGCTTGCCCTAAGAACTGCTGGTAAATGTTTCCACCGCCAATAATCATCACCTCTGCAACATCATTAACAAGCTCAAGTGCAGCCTCAGGCGTGGTTACTGTTTCAATTCCCGCTGCTTTATATTCAGTGTTGCGAGTAATAATAATATTGCGACGCCCAGGCAGCGGCCTACCTATCGACTCAAATGTTTTACGCCCCATAATAACGGGCTTACCAGAGGTTACTTTTTTAAAGTGCTGAAGATCGCCAGGTAAGTGCCATGGCATTTTATTATCTAAACCAATGACACGGTTGTTTGCCATTGCTGCAATCATTGAAATTATCACACTAAACACCTAATTCTTTATTATTAAAAAATAAAAAAGGAGCGTTAGCTCCTTTTAAACATATACAATTATCATTAACGCTCGTAGACAACTTCTACGTCGTAATCATCTTCATCCCAATCATCCCAGTCATCATCATCGCCTTTAGTGGCTTTTTGATGGTAGGTATCCCATTTAAATTCAACCTCTTCGTCTGCAACTTCAACAAACTTTTCTTTAGGCATGTTATCAAGTAGCGTCATGATGTCGTGAATTAATGGCTGAGTATTCAATTTATTAATTGCAGCAATACTATAAATATTTTCAGACTCACCTAACTCTTCTGCAATTTGCTCACATAAGGCCTTGGCTTCATCTTCTGGCAATAAGTCAATTTTATTAAATACTAACCAGCGAGGCTTTTCAGCAAGCTTAGGGCTGTACTGATGTAGCTCGTTAATGATTGCAAAAGCATTATCAACAGGATTTGAACCATCAACTGGCATAACATCAATAATGTGCAATAACACACGACAGCGTTCTAAATGCTTTAAGAAACGAATACCTAAGCCTGCACCATCCGATGCACCTTCAATCAAGCCAGGAATATCGGCAATGACAAATGATTTATTTGCTTCAGGACGAACAACACCTAAGTTAGGGATAAGCGTAGTAAATGGATAATCTGCTACTTTAGGTTTTGCAGCCGATACGCTGCGAATAAAGGTCGATTTACCGGCATTTGGTAAACCCAGTAAACCTACATCAGCGAGCAGCATTAGCTCTAACTTAAGGTTACGTACTTCACCAGGTGTTCCGAGTGTTTTTTGACGTGGGGCACGATTGGTACTTGATTTAAAACGCGCATTCCCCAAGCCATGGAAACCGCCTTTTGCAACCACAATTCGTTGACCATCTTGGGTTAAATCCCCTAATGATTCTTGTGTATCAACATCAATAATACGTGTGCCTACCGGTACTTTTACAATCAGATCTTCACCTTTTTTACCAGTACAATTACGGCTTTGACCGTTAGTACCGCGTTCTGCTCTATGAAAACGCTCGAATTGATAGTCAATAAGGGTATTTAAGTTTTCATCAGCTTGTAGATAAACACTACCACCGTCTCCACCGTCACCGCCATCAGGTCCACCATCTGGAACATATTTCTCACGACGAAAAGACACGATGCCGCTGCCACCGTCACCAGCTTCTGCGCGAATTTCTACTTCATCTACAAACTTCATGATTACTCACTTTAGGGATTGGCTTGTTAATAACTCTATTATATACCTAAGTGGCCTATAGAGCACACTGAGCATAAAAACACTTGGGTATATATTTAGAGCTGCTTAAAACAAAAAACCCCGCAAAGGCGGGGTTTTTTAACTACCTTACTGATTACTCAGCTACGATAGTTACGTATTTACGGTTTAAAGGACCTTTTTGTTCAAACTGAACTTTACCATCTGCTTTTGCGAAGATAGTGTGGTCTTTACCGATACCTACGTTTGCGCCAGCATGAAAACGAGTTCCACGTTGACGAACAATGATGCTACCCGCTAGAACTGATTCGCCACCAAAACGCTTAACACCTAGGCGTTTGCTTTCTGAATCGCGACCGTTACGAGTACTACCAGCTGCTTTTTTATGTGCCATTTCTAAGTACCTCTAATTAAGCGCTAATGCCAGTGATTTTAACTTCTGTGAACCATTGACGATGGCCCATTTGCTTACGAGAATGCTTACGGCGTCTAAATTTAACAACCTTAATCTTCTCACCGCGACCGTGTGAAACAACCTCAGCTGTTACTTTACCACCGTTTACGAACGGTACACCAATCTCGATCTTCTCACCATCAGCAACTAAAAGTACTGAATCAAATTCAACTGCTGCACCAGTTTCAACGTCTAATTTCTCAAGACGAATTGTTTGACCTTCAGTCACACGGTGCTGTTTACCACCACTTTGGAAAACCGCGTACATAATTAACTCCGTCTGTGCGCCCT
Source organism: Pseudoalteromonas sp. S1612 (assembly GCF_005887175.1). Taxonomy (GTDB): domain Bacteria; phylum Pseudomonadota; class Gammaproteobacteria; order Enterobacterales; family Alteromonadaceae; genus Pseudoalteromonas; species Pseudoalteromonas undina. The sequence continues at coordinate 13,618 of NZ_PNDH01000028.1, forward strand.
CAAATCGACGCAACTAAAATATTCTTCAATAGGGCGCGAAGTTTACGCTAATGCGAAAAAACTAGCAAGCCTCTTTTTGTAATTAAATGAATAAAAAGTAGCTGCATTGAGAGCAATTCAATATTTCCCCTATTTTATATTAAAATCCCCCTTTGCCAAGCGCTTTTTAACGGTTAGAGAAAATAAATTAGCAATCGCAAAGCAAGCCCACGTAGTTCAATTAACCGTCAAGGATGATTCAAATTTAAACCGCGCTGTTTAATCATTTATTCACCAAGTTAATAGGTCATTTAACCTACTTAAGGGTGTTTTTTTAAGGAATCATCACAAAATATCGAGCTAATGCGTTTTTTGTTGTACAATCTGCGCCGTTCACACATTAAAATTGGCTCGGAGATCAATGGATATAAAAGCTATCCAGGCGTTAATCGAAAGCGATATGAATGACGTCAATCAACTAATACATGCGCAAATGCGCTCAGATGTGGCGTTAGTTAATCAACTTGGTTTGTATATTGTTAACAGCGGTGGCAAACGTGTTCGCCCCATGTTGGCTATTTTGGCGGCTAAAGCGCTAGGTTACCAAGGTAAAGATCACATTACGCTAGCAACAATTATTGAATTTATTCATACCGCAACGCTTTTACATGACGATGTAGTAGATGAATCTAACTTGCGCCGTGGCACACCCACAGCAAATGCCGAGTTTGGTAATGCCGCCAGTGTTCTCGTGGGAGACTTTATTTATACTCGCTCGTTTCAGCTAATGGTAGGCCTTGGTAAAATGCAGATAATGCAAGTATTAGCCGATGCAACCAATATTATTGCTGAAGGCGAAGTGCTGCAATTAATGAACTGTAATGACCCAGATACTACTGAAGCCAGTTATATGCAGGTTATTTACTCTAAAACCGCCAAGTTATTTGAAGCTGCAACCGGGCTAGCTGCTATTATTACTGAGCAAGATGACAGTGTATTAAACGCACTTAATTTGTATGGTATGCATTTAGGCACTGCTTTTCAGTTAGTGGATGATGTTTTAGATTACAACGCTGATGCCGACCAACTTGGTAAAAACATTGGCGATGATTTAGCTGAAGGTAAGCCGACGTTACCTCTTATATATGCAATGCAACACGGTAGTGAGCATCAAACACAGTTAATAAGAGACGCTATTGAGCACTGTAATGGTATGGAGCATCTAGATGAGATACTCGCTGCACTTAAACATACCAATGCCCTTGAGTTCACTATGCAAAAAGCAGAGCAAGAAGCAGAGAAAGCAATTGCTTGTTTAGATTGCTTAGCTGAATCAAGTTACAAGCAAGCGTTAATTAGCTTAGCTAGAATAGCGGTTGACCGCGACCACTAAGTTATACTGTGTAGATAGTTCCGAGCAATAAAAAAGCCTGCAAGTGCAGGCTTTTTTATGGGTTAATTTTGGCTATTACGCCATAAAATCAACACCTTCTTTAATGTCTTTTTTCAGAGTTTCAAGCATGTCATTTTTTGCTTGCTCTTCAAATGCGCTTAGGGTGCCGTAAGAAAGAATTTCTTCTACGCCATTTTTACCTAAACGTACTGGATGTGCGAAGTACTCTGCATCGCCATTTTCAACAGCAACGTATGCATAATCTACAACATCTTCACCTTGTAAACCTTTAACTAAAGACATACAAAAACGTGCAGCAGCAGCACCCATTGATAATGTTGCAGAACCACCGCCCGCTTTAGCATTAACTACTTCAGTACCCGCGTTTTGGATACGTGGAGTCAGTGCAGCCACTTCTTCATCAGTGAAAGTAACACCTTCAACTTGAGAAAGTAACGGTAGGATAGTTGTGCCTGAGTGGCCACCAATTACTGGAACTTTAACGCTTGCTACGTCAACGCCTTTAAGCTCAGCAATGAACGCTTCAGAACGGATCACATCGAGTGTTGTAATACCGAATACACGTTTAGCATCATAAGTACCTGCTTTTTTAAATACTTCAGCAACAATTGGTACAGTGCCGTTAACTGGGTTAGTAATAATACCCACAAGCGCTTTAGGACAGTTAGCAACAATGCCTTCTGCTAGTGTTTTGATGATACCAGCGTTAACATTAAATAAATCAGCACGATCCATACCTGGCTTACGTGGCATACCCGCTGGGATAAGAACGATATCACAACCTGTTAATGCTTTATCTAAATCGTCAGCACCAAAACCTGCAACTTTAACATCTGTTGGGATGTGAGAAAGGTCAACAGCAACACCAGGAACTACTGGCGCAACATCATATAGTGATAATTCAGAGCCAGCTGGTAAACCTGTTTTTAATAATAAAGACAACGCTTGACCGATACCGCCTGCAGCACCTAATACAGCAACTTTCATTGGAATTCTCCGTGATTTGAGGTAGGAAATATTTGTGGTTCATAAGATAAAGAAATTAACGACTAAAAACAAATTTATCCTGCTTATTTTAGCTATATTTTCGACCATAGTTGTAAACTTTGCTGTTTAAACGCAGCAAAATGGCAACTTAAGCAAACAACTGCTGCATAATTATGCATTTTTGTGTAGAATTTGCAGTATCTATTACATAACTAATTAGACACTATGCAACCACAAGATAAACAAGAAGCATTGGTTAAAGCCTTTAAAGCACTTTTAAAAGAAGAAAACTTTGGCTCACAAGGCGAAATAGTTGATGCGTTAAAAGAACAAGGCTTTGATAATATTAGCCAAAGTAAAGTGTCGCGAATGTTAAGTAAGTTTGGCGCGGTACGCACCCGTAATGCAAAACAAGAAATGGTATATTGTTTACCCGCTGAAATGGGGGTACCAACCGCTAAGAGCCCGTTGCGCCAGCTCGTTATTGATATTATGCATAACGAAATGATGATTATTATTCGCACCAGTCCTGGAGCGGCTCAACTCATTGCGCGTTTACTTGACTCATTAGGCAAAGCTGATGGCGTATTAGGCACTATTGCCGGCGATGATACTATTTTTATAGCACCAGCTAAAATCTCAGAAATAGACCTCACACTAGAGCGTGTTCGTATTTTATTTGATACGGTTTAATCACTAACGCCGTAATAAAGACGGCTATGAATAATACATAGCCGTTTTGTAATTGTTATAACTGCTTTAAAAATCGTACTGAGGGGGCAAAAAATGCAGAGCCCATATCCGCCTGAGTAAAATCAAGCCAGTGATCATAATTCTCTCCCTGCCCTAGTCGGCTAGTTAGCACTTTTTCGAATGCATCCCCTTTAGCAGAGCACGTAATCACTAACATACCTTGCTCATACACATCGCCATAAGGCATGCTTTGGTTAAGTAACAGTGCCTGACCTTGTTCGTCTTTTAATTCACTTCGGGTTGCATGGCTGCTCTCAAGTGCGGGGCTGAGCAAGGTATTATCAAGGCGTGTACGACCCATTATTTGCTCTTGTTCATGTAATGACAAATGCTGCCACAGGCTCAAGTCATGTTTATAGCGCTGCACATGAATGTAACTACCTTGATCTTCAAAACTATCAGGTTTGTTTACTAACGCCGTTACGCGTTTTTGACGGCCATGTGGGGTATCGCCCGCATAAATAAAACCATTAAAATCACGACCATCTAAAAAACGGAAATTACGAACTTGCTCTACCAGCTCAACATCAGGGGTGAATAGTTTGAGTATTTGTAGTGCAAACAAGTGGTTCACGTCTTCTCTGTCTGAGCGGATTTGCACAAACAAATCACATGGCCTTGCACTCATAACAAACTCGCTATGGGTAATATTAGGAAAGCTTTGCAGCTCGCTTGGCATGAAATCAGGTAAGATATGCGGCCAATATTGCGCACCAATTGCCACCATGCAAGAAAGCATAGATTCAGAAAACTGATCACTAAACTCATCTTCAATATCGCTCACTTGTTTAAGCTTAGCGCGAAGTGATTCGTCGTGACCATCAAGTACATTAAAAAATAAGTGCAAACCGTGTAAGTTTGCTTCAGCACAAATCCCTGATTGCGCTTGCGCCATTGTTATTCCTTACTTTTTAGAGCAAAACACAGTGATTAATTACGATTTAAAAAAATTCACCGTGTGCGGTTTTATTTTTATTATAACCTGTTCATTAATTTCAAATGACTGGCCATACTGAGCTGCAACTTCTATTTCTTGTTCAGCAATAACGACAGTATATACATAAGCAGAGCCAATAAAGCGACTGCTTAGAATTGTAACGCACTCACACTGCAGTTCGTTATTGTTACTACTGGCAAGCTCAAGCTGGTGTGGACGCACATAAATAACCCCCTTTTCAGCCACTGCGTGTTGCTGTGGCAGTATTGATTTAACCACACCAAACTGCGTTTCATATTCAGTGGCTGTTAATGCAGTTGCGCTTAAGTATATGCCCTGACCCAGAAATTCTGCAACCTCCTTTGAACTTGGTTTAGCAAAAAGCTGCTCTGGCGTTCCTTGCTGCGCAATTTTACCTTGGTGCATAACAGCAAGTGTATCTGAAAATGCAAACGCCTCTTCTTTTGAGTGAGTAACAAATACTGCCGACACTTGTTGAGCTTTAATAATACGCCTAATATCAGCGATTAACTCAAAGCGGACTTGGGTATCAATATTAGAAAACGGCTCATCTAACAATAGTAAGCTGGGTTTATAAGCTAATGCACGCGCAATCGCTACCCGCTGCTGTTGACCACCAGAGAGTTGATGTGGATATCTATCCGCGCAGCCAACCAAGTGCACAAGTTTTAACATTTCATCCACGCGAGCCTGTTTATCCGTTTTGCTCATACCGCTTAGACCAAAGCCAATATTATTCGCCACCGTTAAATGTGGGAACAATGCGTAGTCTTGAAACATCATGCCAATATTACGATGCTCTGGTGACACAAACGTATTGGCGTCACTGACTAACTTACCATCAATAAATACCTGTCCTTGTTTGGCTTCAATTAACCCTGCAATGGCTTTAAGCGTGGTGGTTTTGCCGCAGCCACTGGCACCGAGTAAACACACTATTTCGTCTTTACCTAAGGTTAAGTCTAAATCATCTACAACCTTAGTCCCGTTATATGCATAGCTCACACCTTGTAAAATCAAACTACTCATTTAACTACGTTGCTCCATTGAACGGTTAATAAAATATAACGGAATAAAACCTACCACCACTATAAATAAAGCTGATATGGAGGCCAGCTCTAATTGTTCATCGCTAACATATTGAAACACGTGCGTAGCTAAACTTTCAAAATCAAAAGGCCTTAGCAGTAAGGCTGCGGGCAGCTCTTTCATACACTCAATAAATACCAATAAACCAGCGGTTAATAAGCCTCGGCGTAATAAAGGCAAATGCACTAAGCGTAATGTGTGGCCTTGGCTTTTCCCCATTGACTGACTTGCCATATCAAGCGAGGGGCTAATACGTGAAAAGCTCGACTCTATAGCACCATGAGCAACTGCGTAAAAACGCACAATATAAGCAAAAATAATAGTAAGTAAACTACCAGTAAGTAATAACCCAATATCTAAATCATAAGGAGTCAGAATGCGGTTAATAGTATTTTCTAATAGGGTGAGTGGCAACAATACAGCAATAGCTAATACTGTCCCTGGTAGTGCATACCCGGTACTTGCTAAGCGCCCAGGCATAAGTGGGTTTGCTTGTTTTGCAATGCGCTGATAAAACACCACTAAAACACTCAATACAATAGTCACTACACTCACTACTGCGGCCACTTTCAAACTTTGCCATGCATAACTAAAAAACTCACTACTCCACGCTTGATCAAAATACGTGATTGCATACTTGAGCAAAACAACCATAGGAATAATAAATGAGATTATTAAAATAAGGCTACAAAAGCCTGTTGCTAACCATGCAGACTTACCTTTAAGAATATAAAGCGCCTCACTGTTCACACTCGATTGACGTTCAAATACAGCTTGGTTACGACGGCTAAAACGCTCGGTGATCAATGCTAAGAATAGCAGTAACAACATCACCCCTGAAATTTTTGCTGCTGCAGTTAATGAGTAATAACCAAACCAAGTATCGTATACTGCGGTGGTTAATGTACTGACTGCAAAGTAGCTAACGGTAGCAAAATCAGCCATAGTTTCCATACTGATCAAAGCCAGCGCAGCAACAATAGCACCACGAGAAAGCACCAAGCTTACTTTAAAAAAGCTTTTCCATGCACTTAATCCCATTAATTGGCTTGCTTGGACTAACTTAAAGGACTGTTCACGTAGTGCAGTTTTAAAAATTAAATATAAATACGGGTAGAGTACCAGCGCAATCATGATGATAGCCCCTGGCAAAGTGCGTATATCAAAAAACCAGTAATCACTGGGTGATTGCCAACCAAACCACTCTCTTAGTGTTATTTGTACCGGCCCCGCGTAGTCGAGCAAATCGGTGTACACATAAGCAATAATATAGGTAGGCATGGCAAGTGGCAGCATCAGTGCCCATTCAAACTGTTGTTTGCCAGGAAAACGGCAATAAGCGGTGAGCCAACCCAGTGGCAACGCAATCAGGCAGCTAAGTAACCCTACACCTAAAACCAGCAATACGGTATTACTTATATAGTCCCACAGCACGGTATTCCACAGGTGGGTAAATACCTCTGAGTCGCCTTGTAAAGATTCTACTAGCAGAAAAAACAACGGGGTCGACAGTAATAACCCTGTCGACCACGCAATAAGCTGCCACTTCGACAGCTGAAATTTATAAGTCATTAAAGATCGAACTTCACCTCATCAATTAGCTTAAGGGCTAACGGACGATATTTGCTAATTTCATCAAGCGGTAAGCTGTCTTCCTTAAAGCTTCCCCATGATGCAACCAAACTTGAAAGCTTAACACCTGGCTTGACCGGGTACTCCATATTGAGCGAGGCATACATATTTTGCGCCTTATTGTCGGTCATATACTCTATAAGTTTCAAGGCATTTTCAGGGTTTTTAGCATACTTAGTAATTACCGCACCCGATACGTTAATATGCGAACCACGGTTAGTTTGGTTTGGAAAGTTAATATTAACCGCATCTGCCCACGGTTTTTGCGCTTCATCTTGCAACATTTTACCTAAGTAGTAACTGTTACCTAAAGCTAAATTACATAAACCTTCTTTAACGGCTTTCACTTGCGCACGATCATTTCCCTGCGGCTTACGCGCTAAATTCGCTTTTACACCCTCCAGCCATGTTTTAGTCTGGACTTCACCATGATGAGCAATCATAGAAGCCACTAACCCTAAGTTATAAGGGTGTTTACCAGAGCGAGTACAAATTTGACCTTTATATTCAGGTGCAGCTAAATCTTCATAACTCAGCTCAGGTAATGGACCTAAACGCTCTTTTGAAGAGTAAACATTTCGCACTCGCTTAGTGAGCGCCACCCACTGACCATCGCCATCACGAAATGCAGCCGGCACATTCTTATTAACCTTCTCGCTATCAATAGTTTGCGTTAGCTTTAGCTCTTCTAATTGAATTAACGCACTAAAGTTAGACGTTAAAACTAAATCTGCTTTGCTGTGCTTGCCTTCACGCTTAACACGCTCGATTAGGCCTTTTTTAGCAAACACAACATTAGTTTTAATGCCTGTTTGCTGTGTAAAATCATCTAAAATAGGTTTAATTAAAAAAGGTTGTCTAAATGAGTAAATATTCACAACATCGGTTGCAACAGCAGGTGCTGAGATAATTAGTCCAACGACAAGCGCTAGTGTTTTTTTCATATTTTCTTACCTGACTAATAATTATTATCATTAATTTTACCGCGATGAACTAAAAAGTGCACACTTTATATAATTACTTAGTGATAAATACGCCCAAAAAAGAAAACCCTTGTAAGATATCTCTTACGCTTATGGCAGTAAATGAGTAAAAACACCCTGCATAACACCCCATAAATACAGCAAGCCATTGTATTTTAAATAATTTATAAATATTTCATTTGTAAGAACATAAACCATAAGCGGTTTTATCCTACATTTACTGCAAATCACTCTCTATAATTAACCCATAAATAAGCAACGACGCTTACCGGGTAAATGGAAACGGATTAACTACTCGAATACCAAGGTTTGGTTTTTAGGATAACAGGGATTTAAGGACAGGCTCAGGATGAGTATCGCAATGGATTGTTGCACAAGGGATAGCATCAGGATGATGCATAATGGATAACAACAGCGGAATAGTTGTTTATAAAGGATAGGGAACAAAAAGGACAGGCCTTAAAGGCAACACAACGGAATGGTAACAAAGGGAATGCACTCGGATGTGCAATAAGGATTGGTAATAGATTTTACCATACAGGATGTTTTAGGGATTTATGGAGACAGGCCCGGATAGCCTATATTACATAGAACTAGAAAGTAATATTGTAATGACACGGATCGTAAAAATTGGAGTTGATTAGGTTCAATTGCAGGATGCAACAAAGTTAGAAGATTCCGCAAGCGCGACTAGAGATGGTTCGCGCTTTTCTTTTGCCTGAAAGTCAGTGGTCAGCCAAATTATATATGTTTAGGCTATACTCAAGCGTCAAATTCAGCTTTTTCGTATTAATACCCTGCACTTTATTCCGGCCTGCCTTTGTTACGCTTACCAAGTAAATAAGCGTCGCGAAACTTAATAAAATGCTGTTCTAATTTAGTGCTCGCATCAACTTCACCAGCCAATGCTAATACCATAATAGCCACTTCTGCCGTACCTAACTGATGAGCATGAGGCGCTACACGTAATCGGTAATCAGAGAGTTTTTCTGAGGTAATAGACAGCACAGGTAAGTTATCTAAATAAGGACTCTTACGAATCATTTTTTTAGCTTCTCGCCATGTACCATCTAAAAATATAAACAATGGCTGTTTACCTGCATGCGTTTCAACCTGGGTTACCACCCTATCAGTTTCAACATCTTCAGCCGGAAAAATCACAAAAGGCTGATATTTATCATTATTCAATAATGCTAATAAAGCAGGATCTGGGGAGGTTCTATCCCAACGAAACGCATAATTATCAGGGACTATTTCAGCAATTAAACGCCCTGTATTAGACGGTTTAAAACTTTCATTGTGGTACATCAGTAAACATACCGCAGCGTTGCAGCTTGCGTACTCAGCGCCCTCACAAATACAGTAATGCTTGGCAATTAAGCATTGATCACAACGATCCATTTTTCCACCACGGGCATTAAACTCACGTCGAGATTCACTTATTTGCTGGGCACGTAATGCTAAAACTGAATTTTTTAAACTCTGGGTCACTGTGGGTATTTACCTATAAATTGATGGCTGCGCATTGTAGCTAAAATAAAAGAAAATAGATATCTGCGGGCTACGGGCTACGGGCTA
>NZ_PNDH01000029.1:0-40828 GCF_005887175.1 Pseudoalteromonas sp. S1612
CCAGGCTCCAAATAAGAGAAACCCGTTACAGCGATGTGACGGGTTTTTTGCTGTTTGCAGGAAAGCAAAATGCGCACACTCACCCAGACCTATCGCGTAGGTTGGGCGAGCGAAGCGACTCCCGACGCATAGAGAGTATCCCATTTGTTATGTGGCTCTCCATCGCTGTGGGCACTACGACATTACCAGGCTCCAAATAAGAGAAAGCCCGATTCGAAAGAGTCGGGCTTTTTTACGTCTGCAGAAAAGTGAAAATACTAGCTATCAGCCGTCAGCTATCAGCTGCACAGCGTTAACCAGGCAACCGTAGCGTGCGTTGAGTATCTAGAACCCCACGGGCAAAATAACGCAACGTTAACCTCAGAGCCAACGCATCCCATTAAAAACATTAAATGTATCTTGCTATGTTGCTCTCTAGCGCTGTAGGCACTACGATATTCTACAGCGTGGTCACTACGAAGGAACGCGCCGACGCCAAATATGTGCAAGCTCGAATCTAAATTTAGGTCTTTCGAAGGGGATATGGCTGATAAAGTCATCAGTCCATATATTTAATAATCAGCGAGGTCGTTAGCGATTAGATAAGAATACAGTAAGCTTTTTACCTATTTTTAAATGGTCGCTCGAAAGGTTATTCCATTGTTTTAGTTTAGTAATACTGACTTTGTAGTGGCTGGAAATTTTCCATAAGCTATCCCCCGATTTAACCTGATGTTCAATTTGGGTATCGGCTAATTGAGGGAGCACAAGCTTTTGGCCAATTCTAATGGTGTTACTTTTTAGATCGTTAAACGCTTTGAGTTGGCTAATACCCACTTTGTAGCGTTTCGCTATAACACTTAAGCTATCGCCACGTTTTACTGTGTAGTGTTGCCACTGACTATAATCATTGGAATCAAGATTAGCGAGCATGTCTTTAAATTCTGTTTGTTCAGCAACTGGAACAACAATGTGGGGTGCATCAATAATGGCAGGAAAGCGGATCACACCATGATTTAAAGATTCAAGTTGCTGCCATTGCTTTTGGTTATCTAAAATAACAGCGCCATCAATAGGCAATACTGCAATTGTTGGGCTGTTTGAAATTGTAGGAAAAGCCATTTTTTGGCTTTTTAATAATTGTGCCGCAGCTAGTAATTTTGGCACATATTGGCTGGTTTGTTTAGGCAGTTTTAAACTAAAAAAGTCGGTGGGCTTACCTTGCTTTTTATTATTATTGATGGCTCTTAACACTCTGCCTTCACCTACATTATAAGCCGCAATTGCGTGGTACCAGTCACCATCAAACCGCTTGTGTAAATATTCCATAAAATCCAACGCAGCTCGGGTACTGTCTATTACGTCTTGACGTCCGTCATACCAAGGGGATATTTGCACTTTAAAATATTTAGCAATAGCAGGCGTTAGTTGCCACAACCCAGAGGCATGTTTATGTGAGTACGCACTGGCATCAAAGTCACTTTCAATCAACGGCATTAATGCTAATTCTATGGGTAAGTTCCGCTTTTCAACCTCTGTGACTATATAATAAAGGTAAGGCTCAGCACGGCGACTAATTTCATCCATGTAATTTGGGTGCGATAAATACCATGCAATGCGTTGTTGTACATCTGGGTGGCTTGAATTGGCAAATGTTAGCTGTGCGCGAATACGTTGCCATACATCATCAAGTTCTTTTGTGGTGAGTGGCGCTATTTGTGCAATATCTTTGCGCTGTTCACTAACAATTGTTTTGGGGTTAGCCTTAATTTCAGAGGTTGATGTTGGTGTATCGGGTGTGGTTTCACAGCCGGATAAAAGAAATACTAATGGCAAAATGCGGATAAATCGATTTGAGAACACGTACTACACTACTCCGAAAATATAAATGCGGCTAACCTAAAGCAGGTAAGCTTAACATAGGGTGAGTTAAGAATGACTTGTAGTTGAATTTAACAGTTCCTTAAATTGATCTTTATAGCGACGCGATAAGTTAAGTACTTTTCCTGTTGTAAGTTTTACTTCACTATCGCCACTTGCTAATGGCGTGATTGATTCAACCGCGTCTAATCTAATCGCATGAGAACGGTGAATGCGGCAAAACCCTTGTGGCTCTAACTGAGTTATAAGTTGTGCCATGGTTGCACGAAAAGGGTAAATTCGAGCGCCAATATGTAGATTTACATAATTGCCATTTGATTCAAGCCAATCTACTTCTGCTACGCGAACAATAAATTCTTTTCCCAGCTTTTTTACCAGTAGCCTGTCTAAGCTTACATGTTCAGCAGTATCTTCGCCTTGACTGATCGGGGCTGCTTCACCTGTTAATTGGCTCACGACATATTGATAGGTTTTAATAACAATAATCAAAAATAAGAATCCCCACAAATCTTTGCGGTATTCATAAAGTAACTCAAACCACACTAACCCAAAGTCATATTGCATACCCTGCACGGTGTAAATGAGTTTGCGGATAGCGACCATAATACCAATATGTAATAACGAAAAAGCAATGCTCGCTACTAAGTACAGTAATATTGAATGAGAGATTTTTTGCCAAATAAAGGGCTTAGCTTTTAATAACCAAACTAAAGCCGGAAACAATAATAAAGTGCCAATAGCACTCGAGTATTCCCACACAAAGGGCTCCCAGAGCATAAAAGGAAGTGCGCCATCACGTTGGGCTTCCATAATATTTGAGCTGGCATTAATGGTGTTGTTTATAAAAATATAACTACATAAAAATAAAGCCGCGTACCAAGTTTGATAGCGCTGAAAGTGCGATAAAGTGATCATTATTATTGTAACTCTTTAAAAGACCGCAATTAGACTAGCAAGAGAGTGATAAAACACCAAGTTTATATCATCCCTGATATCCACCGTTTATCCCTATTGACTGTTTTATAAGCCTTTTATGATTGCTTAACACGGTGTGTTGTCCATAGTTGTTATTAATTACTCATAAGTTAAATCTTCTATGAATCTTAAAATAGTCATTAAAATTACAACACGTACGCTATTAAAACCTTGGTTAAATGTGTTTAACCAAGGTGAAGAGTTACCATCTCGCCGTTATGATTTAGATTGGCTGAGAGTACTTGCCTTTGGCTTATTAATTTTTTACCACACCGGTATGTTATACAGTGAAAATTGGGGCTTTCATTTTAAAAGTCAGTACTTATCCAGCGGTATTGAAAACGTCATGCTTTTATTGTCGCCATGGCGGATGGGATTAATTTGGTTTATTTCAGGTGTGGCGCTGCGCTTTATTGTTGCGCGCTTTAGTCTAGGTATGTTTTTAACTACACGAAGTGTAAAAATATTACTGCCTTTATTGTTTGGCATTTGGTTTATTGTGCCTATTCAGCTTTATGCGCAAATGAGCCAAGAAGCCAGTTTAGCTATGGGCTTTTGGCAGTTTTACAGCCAGTTCTTTGATTTAACCAACCCTTTATTCGAGCGCTATCAAGCAGGGGTTTGGCCTCATGTCGATGTGAATCACCTTTGGTACTTACGTTCGTTATGGCAATTTACTTTATTGCTGGTGCTAGCAATGCCGCTGCTTCATCACGCTATTGTTCATACAATAATCACGCGTTTATGTGGGCGCTCGTTATTGACTATTTTTATTGTATTGCTATTGCCGCTGTGTATTTTAAAACTGAGCTGGCCGAGTGATACTTTCCGATACCCTATGGGCGCGCTGTTCTTACTTTATGGTTACTTATTTGCTTGGCAGCCTACATTTTATAGCCAGCTACTTCGCCATTGGCGAGTGCTATTAGTGGTATTCACTTTAGGTTATATAGTTGTTGTGCTGTGTTACAACACGATTTGGCAAAACCCTGCTGCTAGCCAATGGCAAATTACCAGCATGGATATGCTGTATACTGCGCAACGATTAATGGGCGTGTTGTTAATTCTGGCACTAGCACAACGTTTTTTGAATCACGATCACCCTAAACTGGCTTTATTAAACGGTGCAGTATTCCCTTTTTATCTATTGCATCAAAGTGTGATTATTGGCCTTGCGTTTTATTTGTCGAAGCTGCAATTAGGTGGTTTTGTGGAGCCATTACTTATACTCAGCCTCACTTTCATTATTTGTTGGTTGGTGTTTATTGCTGCGCGACGTATCGACTTATTAAGCCCATTTTTAGGTATAAAAGCCACAGGCAAATATAAAGCATGGCAAGTTAAAGCGGGCTTTGGTTGCGGGCTAATATTGGTAAGCCCGCTGATCTTTAGGTTGGTTTAGCATTAAAAATATAACTTAAAATATTTTATAAATGATTGGTTTTATGTGGTATGTGCTACAAAACTCGGTTAGATTAAAAGGCTACTATGTGGTTATACAACCTTGGCAAAGCAAATTTATTTTAGGGATGATTGATGCGTTTTTTCTTACTAATTGTATTTTTATGGGGCTTGACTAGCGAAGCTTTTGCTACAACAGCACCTAATTCAACGCCTGTAAATTCTGCTCCGATTATAGCTAATACGCAAAATAGCCAAGATTTGATGTATCAGCAACTGTTTAGTATGCAAAGCCAGCTTGTTCGGCTCGATGAAAAATTACAGCAACAAAAATCACTCGGTAATGATATTAAGACCTTAGAAGGGGCCCAGCAAGCACTCAAAGTTCAACTTGCTAACTTACAAACTAAACTCGAAGCGCAAAATAATCTACAAGCTAATAATTTTACTGGTTTTAATGGGCGAATTGGTGATTTAAAAGACTCAATAAATTGGTGGTTTTCTATATTAACGATTTTTCTCGCATTGGGCGGTTTACTTATTTATAAGCTAAGTAGAAAAGAAGCAGAAAATGTAGCGCATCAACAGGTGGAAGGCTTTATTAGCAGTAATGCGGATGAAATTTTAGCCAATGCGCAAGTTTCTTTGGAAAAGCAATTAGGTGAGGCTAATACATCTGTTGAATACCTAAAGAAATATATCGATGAAGCCCATCAGATTATTGAAGAGAAGAGAAAAGAAGTTGAAGCAGCGGCTGATGATGTGCAAAGGTCTTTTACAGAGAAACAAGAGCCAAACCCTGAGTCATTAAGAATATTAGAAAATAGCACTAATAAATTAAGTAAAGGGCATACAACTGCGCGTGAATACTCAAACCTAGCAAGTGTTGGGTATGGGAAAAAGAACTATAAAGAGACTCTAAAATATCTAAATTTAGCTATTAATACTTTGAAAGATAGTGAAAAACAAACTCGATTTCATGCACAGTTGTTATGGAACAAAGCTATTGTCCATTCTATGTTGCAAGATGTAAATGCTGAACTTAAAGCTTATGATGAGTTAATACAAAACTTTAAAAGTATACATAATGAAGAGAGTTGGGGTTTTGTTGCAAAAGCGATGTTAAACCAAGGTGTCGCTTATGCTAAGGAAGAAAAGTTTGAAGACGCACTTAACAGCTATGCGGCTTTGCTTGAGCAGTTTAAAGGCTCGTCGAATGAAGAGATTCAAATTCGGGTGGCTAAAGCGATGTGTAACCAGAGTGCTGTATATTGCCGGAAAAAAGATTTTCGCTCAGCTCTAAAATCGCATTCAATACTATTTAAACAATTCCGCAGCTCAGAAAATAGTGAGATTAAAGACGTAATAGCTGATTTACAGGCCAATATTGCTGAACAGGCTTTACTTTATGAAACACCAGAACAAGTCCTTTCTCGTGTTGCAGAGGCAGAAAAATACTCAGAGGACCCACAGCTCTTAGCCGTAATGCAGTTTATTCGCTTTCTACTTGACGATAAATCTATTGAAGAAGTGTTTACTGCCTTAACCAAAATCCCAACAGAGATGGACTTAACGTGGAATTTTGGTGAGCTTAAAGATTACCTAACCAATAATTTTAAAGGTATAAAGCAACAACAGATTCAAGCTGTTGTGCAGTATTTTGAGCAACATAAAGATATTGAGCAATTAGGGGTTGAATTAGGAATTAAAGGCTAGCTCAATATAAATTAAATATCGCCGTAAACGACGACCTTTAGGGCGGGCTTTAGCGTGTTAAATATCCTTGAGCTTTATCGCGGGGTTACCAGCAACAACAGTGTTCGCAGCCACATCTTTGGTCACTATCGACCCAGCGGCCACAACAGCGTTATCACCAATTGTAACACCAGCTAATATAATAACTCCCGCGCCAATCCACACGTTATTACCGATAGTAATCGGTGCTGCAAAGTTCTCTTTATTGAGCCGCTCTGTGGGGGTAACCGCATGAGATACTGCCAAAAGTTGAACGTTCGGGCCAATTAAACAATCACTGCCAATGGTAATTGCACCCTCACTAATGGGGGCATCCAATACAGTGCAGTTAATGTTTATAAAAGTACGATCACCTATTTGTATTTGACTGCCATAGTCACAATGAAAGCCCGCTTCAATAATTACTCCATCACCACAGTGTGAGCATAATTCTTTTATTCGCTTTAAATTACCTTTACTGGGGCTTTTATTAAATAAGCGGCAAATTTCGTGCACAGTTTTACGCTGCGCTAGATTCTCTTTACTAATACTATTAAATGACTGCATATCAATTTTGTTTAACTTAAATAATGGTGCCTAGCTTAACCTACTTTAAGCATGATGATAATTTGAATAAAACTGCTTTATTTTTATGCATTCACTTGCCATTTATTATGTTTCGTTTAAAATCCCCTAACTTTCGAAACGAAACTTAATTGTAATCACTTATGACCAAACGAAACACTCAGCAACGCCGTCATCTGATCCTTAGCCAAGTTAATGAATTAGGTGAAGTGGCTGTCGATATTTTAGCTGAACAGTTTCAAACATCAGAAGTAACTATTCGAAAAGACTTAACCTCGCTTGAAAAAAGTGGCTTATTGCTGCGCCGTTACGGCGGTGCTATTGCGCTACCAAAAGAGATTGTTAGCGATGAGATTGATTCTAAGCGCAAAGTGGCCATTGCCAAAGCGGCAGCTGCGCTTATAAAAGATCATAATCGCATTATTATAGACAGTGGGCGCACCACTGCAGCGATGATCCTTGAGTTGGCTAGCAAGCAGGGGTTAGTTGTTATGACTAACGCTATTAAAGTAGCAACGCGTTTATTAGCACTTGAAAATGAGCCAACACTTTTGATGACAGGTGGCACGTGGGATCCGCATTCAGAATCGTTTCAAGGGCAAGTAGCTGAAAATGTTCTATGCTCATATGATTTTGATCAACTATTTATTGGTGCCGATGGCATTGATGTAGCGCGTGGAACAACCACGTTTAATGAACTTGTTGGATTAAGCCAAGTGATGGCTAAAGCGGCGCGCGAAGTTATTGTGCTGGTTGAGTCAGAAAAGATTGGCCGAAAAATACCAAATTTAGAATTACCGTGGCAAACAGTAACCACATTAATAACCGACAGTGGCTTAGCAAGTGATAAACGTGCAGCCATAGAGGCGTGTGGTGTAAAACTAATTTGCGCAGAAATTATGGAATAGCAACTAAAACGTAAGTTGCTAGAATTAAAAAATTAATGGAGACACTATGTGTGGAATCGTTGGGGCTGTTGCAGAACGTCCAGTAAATAAAATCTTAGTTGAAGGCCTTAAGCGTCTTGAGTACCGCGGTTATGACTCAGCAGGTGTAGCTTTACTTGAAGGCAATACACTGAATACAGTTAAAGCAGTTGGTAAGGTTGTAAACTTAGAGTCAGCACTTGAACAAGCAGCTGTTAGTGGCCACACAGGTATTGCGCACACTCGTTGGGCGACTCATGGCGGTGTAACTGAAGCCAATGCTCACCCACATGTTTCAAGCAATCAATTAGCACTTGTACATAACGGAATCATTGAAAACCACGCAAGCTTGCGTGCAGCACTTAAAGGTGACGGTTACGAGTTTTTATCAGACACCGACACTGAAGTCATGGTGCATTTAATTCATCAATTACGTCAGCAGCACACCACTTTATTAGCGTCAGTTCAAGCAGCTGTTAAGCAGTTTGAAGGTGCATTTGGTACCGTTGTGTTCGATAAAGCGAATGATAACGAAATTATTGTAGCTCGCTCAGGTAGCCCGTTAGTTATTGGTTTAGGCCTTGGTGAAAACTTTATTGCTTCTGATCAACTTGCATTATTACCAGTGACTCGCAGCTTTATCTTCTTAGAAGAAGGTGATGTAGCGCGTATTACTCGCGACACTGTAGAAATTTTTGATGCAGATGGCAACGCGGTTGAGCGTGAAGTTGTTGAATCAAACATTACACAAGATGCATCAGGTAAAGGTGATTACCGTCACTACATGCTAAAAGAAATTTATGAGCAGCCACTTGCAGTACGTAACACCCTTGAAGGACGTTTAAACGATGACCGCGTAGCTATTGATGCTTTTGGCGATAGCGCACAGCAAATATTTAAAGACGTAAAACACGTACAAATTATTGCCTGTGGTACGTCATACCACTCAGGTATGGTTGCTCGTTACTGGCTTGAGCAATTTGCAGGTGTTAGTTGTAACGTAGAAATTGCCTCTGAGTTCCGTTACCGTCAGTCATTTGTACACGAAAATAGCCTACTAGTAACTATTTCACAATCAGGCGAAACGGCTGATACTTTAGCTGCACTGCGTTTAGCTAAAGAGCAAGGCTATATGGGGTCAATGACTATTTGTAACGTACCTGGCTCATCGCTTGTGCGAGAATCAGACCTTGCCTTTATGACCAAAGCAGGCGCTGAAATTGGTGTAGCCTCTACTAAAGCATTTACTACACAGCTTGTTGGTTTGTTAATGCTTACTGCGTCTATTGCGCAAGAGAAAGGCTTAGATCAAAGCGCGATTGTTAACGCTATTAAACTGCTACCAGCTAAATTAGAAGAAACGCTACTATTGGCTGATGGCATTGCAGACCTTGCTGAAGAATTTGCTGATAAACACCATTCACTGTTTTTAGGTCGCGGGTCGCAATACCCAATCGCGATGGAAGGCGCACTTAAGCTTAAAGAGATTTCATACATTCACGCTGAAGCCTACGCAGCAGGTGAGCTTAAACACGGCCCATTAGCGCTTATTGATGCCGACATGCCAATTATTGTTGTAGCACCAAACAATGAATTGCTTGAAAAGCTTAAATCAAACGTAGAAGAAGTACGTGCTCGCGGCGGCATCATTTATGTATTCGCTGATAAAGACTCACACTTTGAGTCAGACGACACAATGCGTGTAATCAACGTAAACCACGTAGATGACGTAATTGCCCCTGTTGTATATACAATTCCACTACAGTTACTGTCGTACTATGTAGCGGTCATTAAAGGCACTGATGTTGACCAACCACGTAACCTAGCAAAATCGGTTACAGTTGAGTAAAATCAAAAGGTTATAGGTTTTTATTAATGTTAAAAAAGCGCTTAAGGCGCTTTTTTTGTGCCTGAAACTCTGTTAGCTTAGTAACTTATTATTCTCTAAGGGATTAGTCATGCGTTTATTAACCGTTATTTGTTTTGTTAGCTTTAGTATTATTTTTAGTTCACAAAGTGCCTTTGCACAATCTGGCACTAAACAGCAAAGTACAGATTACTCTCAGTACACACATACTATTAAATCGGTTGTTTTAAACGAAGAACGCACAGTTGTCGTGCAATTGCCTAAAAGCTACCAAGCTGAGCCAAATAAGGTATATCCAGTTGTTTATCGCTTAGATGGGGCGGGTAATATACCGCTTGCAAGTGCTGTTATTGAGCGTTTACAAAATGATAATCGTGCGCCTGAGGTTATTATTGTCGCTATTGAAAACACTAATCGACTTAGAGATTTTTACCCTACAGTGAATAAAGAGCCACAGGGCCCAGTTGGTGAAGGGGGCGGTGCTGCAACGTTTTTAGCGTTCTTTGAGCAAGAGCTCATTCCTTTAGTAAATAAGAACTATCGCACGCATGACTATAAGGTTATATCTGGCGCCTCTGCGGGCGGTGTATTTGCGCTATATGCTTTGCAGGCCAAACCTGAATTATTCCAAGCACATATTGCTTATAGCCCCGCAGTTTGGTGGAATTATGGTGCAATGGTAAAAAGCACAAAATCGTTTATAACTAAAACGAAAGACCTGAATAACTACGTTTATACTAATATTGGCGAAGAAGCCGGTATAATGCGCGAAAGGTACGATGAATTACAGCAATCACTGCAATCGCATAAAGTGCAAGGGTTACGCTTTTTTAGTGATGCGTTTGATGGTATCTCGCATGGCTTAACCTCTGCTGCTGGCGTATTTAATGCATATTACAACTTATTTTTACCTAAGCAAATGCCAATCAGTGCTTTAACTGACGATGTTGTCTCTATTGATGCTTATTACCAAAATCTATCTCAACAATGGGGCGAACAGGTATCGCCACCGGATCGCGCTGTTAGGCTACTTGGTTATAACCTAACGGATAACCAGCAATTTGAACGGGCTATTGAGGTGTTTAAATACAATATAAAAAATCACCCAAAATCAGTTAGTGCGATCTCTGCTTTATCTTATGGCTATGAGATGCAAGGTAATATTAGTCAAGCGCTGGCTCATATGGAATCTGCTTTAGCCATTGCAGATGACTCATACCCTTATATAAATTACTTAAAAGAAACAAAAGCTAGGTTACAGGTAGAGCTAGATAAACGTAACTAGAGTTTTTAGTTACTGTTAAATAAAAATGACGCGCAAGCGTCTTTTTATTACCTGTAGCTAAATATTATTTAAATCACTAACCTCTACTTAATAGCTGCTAAATACGCTAAAATTACAGGCTATTTTTAGCAATGAGCCCGCACCTTTTATGACCTCAGCCGCAAATCCTAGTAATTTCAACGAACTTGGCCTTATTCCAGAGCTAATTGCTCGTTTGTCTGACCTTGAATACACGCAACCTACGCCGATTCAGGCAAAAGCAATTCCAAGTATCTTGGCGGGGAGTGACTTAATTGCGGGGGCAAATACCGGCTCAGGTAAAACAGCAACCTTTGCTTTGCCTATGCTACAAACGCTATTTTTAGCGCAAGGTGCTAATAAAGCGCCGAGCAAAGGCAACTTTGTAACAGGGCTTATTTTGGTACCTACTCGCGAGCTGGCAGTGCAGGTAGCCGATAGTGTTAAATCGTATTCTGCTAATTTTAATGGCGCCATTAAAACGGTGGCGGTATTTGGTGGTGTGTCGGTTAATACCCAGATGCAAGCACTTCGCGGCGGTGCTGATATCATTGTTGCAACGCCAGGGCGTTTACTCGATTTAATCTCAAGCAATGCGATTAAGCTCGATAAAGTAACAACCTTAGTGCTTGATGAAGCTGACCGCATGTTAAGCCTTGGCTTTACTGAAGAGCTTGCTGAGCTATTAGCGCTTATGCCTGCTAAAAAACAAACCATGTTGTTTTCAGCGACTTTCCCAGAGCAAGTCACACAATTAACGCAAGAGCTGTTAACCAACCCTGTTGAAATACAAGTACAAAGCAAAGACGAAAGCACTTTAGTTCAGCGCGTATTTACGGTTAATAAAGGCGAGAAAACCACGGTTTTAGCGCACTTAATTAAAGCGCATCAATGGCGCCAAGCACTTATTTTTGTCAACGCTAAAAAAGATTGTGAGCACTTAGCCAGCAAACTTGAAAAACGCGGCGTGAACGCACAAGTATTCCATGGCGATAAAGGCCAAAGCGAGCGTACTCGCGTAATTGAAAAATTTAAAGCTGGCGAAATAGAAGTACTTATTGCCACCGATATAGCAGCCCGTGGTTTAGATATTGCCAAACTGCCTGTTGTTATTAACTTTAACTTACCGCGTAGCCCAGCTGATTATATGCACCGTATTGGCCGAAGCGGCCGTGCTGGTGAAGTCGGTTTAGCGTTATCGTTAATTGATTATGAAGACTTCCATCACTTTAGAATTATCGAAAAGAAAAACAAACTTCGCTTAGAGCGCGAAGAGGTAGCAGGTTTTGCTGTAAACCAAGCCAACCTTGATGCGGCACAGGCGCTAAAAAACGACAAGCCAATGGCCAAGCCAGAAGGTACAGGTAAGAAAAAGAAGAAAAAAGCCAACCAAGAAGATGATGTATGGAGCGGCTGGAGAAAAAGATAAGCCTTAATACATATAAGTCATTAAATCCAAGTCATAAAAAACCCTGCAAATTTGCAGGGTTTTTTATTGGTATTAGCTTGTTTAGCTATGCAGCAAATTAAAACTTAGAAGGTGCTGGTGGTATCACTAAGGGTTGTTTAGGATTTTCTTTAAGCTCCTTTAATAACTCTTGTACAGCACGCTCTATTGATGGATCTTGGCCTTTATAAATAAGCTCTGGACGATCAATTACTTTAATATCTGGTGCAACACCTTCGTTTTCTATGATCCAGTTACCTTTTGTGTCTAAAATACGGAATGTAGCAGCAATTACTTGTCCGCCGTCTACAAGGCTTGGGTTACCAGAAATACCAATTAAGCCACCCCATGTACGGGTACCAATTAGCTTACCTAGACCAGCCTGGCGGAAGTAGTAAGGGATTGCGTCACCACCAGAACTTGAATAGCCATTTATTAGCATGGCTTTAGGACCATTGTGCGCAAACTGCGGTGTTTTAGTTGGCTCTACACCACGGCGTTTCCAATAGTTAAGCGGTTTACGCGCAAGCCAAGTGATCATATGCTCAGGAATAAAACCACCGCCATTGTAACGGTCATCAATAATCATGGCATCTTTGGTTGTTTGCGGCATGTAGTTTTTAAACATGGCGCGGTTACCCTCATAGGCTGTATTTGGCAGGTGCACATAGCCAATACGCCCATTTGATAGCTTATTAACGTAGGCTGCACGCGAGTTAACCCAATCTAAATAACGTAGACCTTGCTCACTGGCTACCGGTTTTACTGTTACTTGCCACGCACCTTTGCTACGCGGTTTGCTGTTTAGCACTAGCTCTACTTGCTCGCCTTGGGTGTTTTCAAGGAGTTCGTAAAAGTTAGCAACGTCTTTAACCGAGCGGCCATTTACCGCAATAATGTAATCGCCGTTATGTGCTTTTACACCAGTAGTCCCCAGCGGTGAGCGGAAATCGTCATGCCAGTTTTCACCTTTAAAGATTTGCTCTATTTTTACGTAACCAGATGGGTCGCTTGCAAGCTTAGCGCCTAATAAACCGTGATTTTTACGTTCGGCTTTTGGCATATCGCCCGATTGCACGTAAATATGACCTGAGTTAATTTCGCCGGCAATTTCGCTAAGTACGTAATCAAGGTCGCTACGGTGGCTAATAGCATCAGCCATAGGTTGGTATTTAGCTAAAATAGCATCCCAATCTTGACCGTGGTGATTTTCGTCGTAGAACCAGTCACGCAGTGTGCGCCAGCCTTCTACGTACATTTGTTGCCACTCAGCTTGCGGGTTGATTTTAAGCGTCATTTTGCTTAAATCTAGCTTGTTGGCGTCTAGGTCTTGCTTTGGTTTAGGCTCTATTAAGCTGTAACCGCCACTTGTGTGTACAAGTAGGTGTTCGCTGTTGCTCGATATAGTGTAATTGCTAACACCTTTAGCGACTGTTTCTAGCTCACTGTCGTGCTCGGTACCTATAAGTTGTAATGCGCCATTAGCAAGCGTCAGTACGCCGTCTTTTACTGCGGTTAAGCCACGGTAATCGCCCGCTGGCGCGTTAAGAGCGGTAACACGCTGCATAAAGTCGCTGCTTTGCAGTGCGTTTTTAACTTTTTTGTCGTCTTCTTTTTCGTCGTCATCGTCTTTTACAATCGTGGTTTCATCACTTTGTAAGGCAATAAGCGGTTTAACACTGTCGTTTACTGCGGCCGCATAAATACGGGTGGCGCGGTTAAACATGTAGTCAAACTCGTAACTGCTAAACGCAAGGTTAAAGTCGCGCTCAGAGCTAAAGTAAAGGTATTGGCCATCTGGCGAAAAGGTTGGGTTTTGCTCGTTACTCATTTTGTCTGTTAGGCGCGTCACCTTTTCTTTTTTAAGGTTGTAGTGCCACAGTGAGGCATAACGGTTTTCGTTATTTTTAACATACACAATGTCTTGGCTATTAGGCGACCACGTATACTGAGTAATGCCGTCTTCGTCGTAAATGCCGGTATCAATTTTGTGTTGCTTGCCCGATTTTGCATCTAACCACCAAAGTGTGTTGTTTTTATCTGCAAACAATAGCTTAGCGCTATCGGGTGACCAAATAGGCGTAAAGCGCCAAATGGTACCATTGCTAGTAAGTTGCTTAATGGCATTGTTTTTACTGCGATCTTTTAAGTAAATTTCGTACTCGCCGCTTTCATCGCTCATGTAAGCAATGTAACGCCCATTTGGTGACCAGCTTGCATCTATTTCGCGGCTTTTCTCTGTGTAAGATAAGTTGCGTGTAGGCCCTTGTTTGATTGGTACGCTAAACAGCTCACCACGGGCAGTAAATACAGCACGTTTACCATCGTGAGAGAGCGACATAGAATCAATAAAATCGCTAACATTTTTGCTATACGGCATTGCGTATTGGCGCACGCCTGCAATGTTAATGCTTAGCTTAGCGCTTTTTTGTGTTTTTGCGTCAAAGCGATATAAATAACCGCCGTTTTCATAAACAATCGCATTTGGGCCAGCTGAAGGCCAAAGTACGTCAAAGTTTTTATAGTTGGTAAGTTTTTTTGGTTCGCTGCCTTTACGGTACTGGTAAAGGTTTAGCGTGTAATCACGGTCAGACACAAAGTAAATATCGTCACCAACCCAAGTTGGTTGCTGGTCGGTTGCACGGTTTGTAGTTAGTTGTTCTGATGTGTTTTTTTCTAAATCATAAATCCATACATCTTGCGCACGACCACCACGAGTACGTTTCCACGTACGAAATTCTCGGTCAATTGGCGTGTAAACATATTTGCTGCCATCTGGAGATAGCATGCCGCCACCAGTTTCTGGAATCGCTAATGGCTGTTCAAGTCCGCCATCTGCAGGAACCATGTAAGGGCGGCCCATACGTTTTCCCCATGGTGTGCGGTTAGCTCTAAATACCACATTTTTACCATCGGCGGTCCAATCTAAAACGCGGTAATCAAAACCTCCACGCGGTGGCATTGGGCCAACGTCATTATAATAAGTAAGCTGCTTTAGGTTTGAACCGTCACTGTTGATCACATAAATTTGTCGGCTACCGTTATACTCGGCTGAAAATGCAATGCGCTTACCGTCAGGGGAAAACTTAGGAAATGTTTCAAAGCCAATATGGTCGGTTAAGCGTTTGCTTTCGCCTGTTTGCGTATTCGCAATATAAATATCGCCACTGTAGACAAAGGTAACGGTTTGATTATGGATATCTGGAAAGCGGAGTAAACGAGTGTCTTTAGTCTCATAGGCCGATACAC
Organism: Pseudoalteromonas sp. S1612; assembly: GCF_005887175.1. Classification (GTDB taxonomy): domain Bacteria; phylum Pseudomonadota; class Gammaproteobacteria; order Enterobacterales; family Alteromonadaceae; genus Pseudoalteromonas; species Pseudoalteromonas undina. The sequence goes on from NZ_PNDH01000029.1 coordinate 15,348, forward strand.
CCGGCGCGATTGCTGCAGCCAAGGCAAGAGCCAATGTTGTTAGTTTTTTCATGGAATTACATCCTATATTAATAGCTATCCCATCATAACAATAAGGTGCAAAATAGCGATGCACTTACGATAAAAGGTCTGTTACAAAATGTGAATAAAAAAGGTTGGCATTAAAATGCCAACCTTCAAGGGAGTACTCTTTTTAAAACGTAAAATTAATGTACGTGGTCGTGCTCTTCCTCTTGTGCAATACCTAACCAAGTGATCGCGGCTGGTGGGAATGTAAGTTCTAGTTCACCTTCAATTTCTAAGTCTTCTAGGTGTACTTGTACAACGTGTTGGGCTATTGGGTCGGCTACGTAAGCAAACTGACCATTTTGCGCTACTGTCATACTAAACTTCATGCCTTCAGGCATAGTTGTTACATCTTCTTGTGTAATATCAACTTGACCTGCTAGCTCCCAGTGTATGTGATCGTCGTGCGCATGCGCCTCAAGCACGTTTAAAAAGCCTAGGCTGTCTAAAACTAAAAAGTGCTCGCCATTCGCTGAGAAAGAGTAAGAAACAGCGCTTGCGCCATCAGCTAGTTGCCATTCAAATTCTTCCATTTCAGCTTTCGCAGGATTTATACTCACAATCACAGCAGGGCCGCCGCCGTGACCAGATGCAACACCAATAAAGGTTTCGCTGCCCTCATGGCCGTATATACTACCAATGCGTAAGTCGCCGACGGCATCAATATTTATTACTTTTTCAGCGTGATATTCGTCATCATGCTGGTGGGCTAATAGCACACCGTCACTACAGCCGAACGCTACGTAATCATGGTTTTGTGCTGCGCCGTGCAAATCAGGGCATGTTAACTCTAACGTTTGTTCAAGTTCGTATTCGCCATCATGAAAATGATAAACACCCACTTGGTCAGGCAGGATTTTAGCGTTTGATGTACTTTGAGCATCATCGCGGCGAATGGTCGCTAATAAATGCTCTCCACGAGGCTCAGCGACGCCGTGCATATTAATGTCGTAACTAATACCAGGTAAGGTCGCTGTTGCGTTTGTTATGTCGTTATCTGTTAATACTTCAACAGACGCAGTTGTGCCTGATGCTGCATCACCATCATAAAATACCGCTAATTTACCATCGTGCTTTACCAAGTGAGTAGGGCGACTGCCGCTAGTTAGCTCATAACTGCTAAACTCAGGGCTTTGTTCGTAATCATGCAGGTGTGCGCCATGATCTTCGCGCCATAAGCCACCGTCTATAAAGCCGAGGTAATCTTGAGCGCGGCTAGCAATCACGGCATAACGAAAGTCAGGCGACGACGATAGCGTGTTTGAATCATTAGTAAGAGTGAATGTATCAAGAAGCTCATTGTCGTCTAAGTCGAAAAAGTTCGCTTCGTTGCTATCGCCAGCAAGTATCGCAAGCCTACCTAATGAATCAATAGTGTATTCATCACCGTGGTCGCCACCATCGCCATGATCGTGGCCGTCATCAGGTACTTCTATTGGGTCTTTTTCGACAATGTTTGTTTCTGCATCACCACAAGCGGTGATTAATGTGCTGCTTATTGCCAGTGCAATTAATTTTAATTTGAATAGTTTAGTCATGTTAATTTCCTTTATTTATAATTTTTTAGCGCTTAAAAGTAACCGCGAATACCTAGTGCAAAGCTACGACCTGGACGTGGTGCTATATTCTTTAAAAATGAGCTATGCACGCGCGCTTCTGTGTCTGTTAAGTTAGTGCCACGTAGATACACAGACACATCTTGATTTAGCACTGATAAGTCATATGAAACGCTGGCATCAAGTATGGTGTAGCCGTTTGTGGTTGTTTCTTCTGGCGCGGTACGGTCTTGCTCTTGATAACGAGTTACGTGGAGGTGCGCACTCAGCTTATTTGTTTGGTAGCTAAACTCAGTACCAAAACGTAGCGGTGGTGTGCGTGGTAAATCGCCACCGTCTTTAAGGCGTGCACGAACGTTATCTGAGAATAAATCAACTTTAAACTCATCGGTTAACTGCCATGCAACTTGTGCTTCAAAGCCATGTAAAATTACGTCATCTGTTTTAAATAAATAAACTGGGAGTTCAGATGAGTGATCATGCTCGTCACCGTGGTCATGATTATGCTCATCACCATGGTCGTGGCCGCTTTCGGCGTATAGGCCTGTGTCGATTTGGTAATAATAATTGTCGACTTGGTTGTAGAAAGCATTAAGAATGAAACCGATATCACCTTGGGTTTTACGAAACGTTAAATCAATATTGTTTGCTGTTTCTAGGTCAATCGCTTGCTCAGATAAACCAAAATGGCCGTCTTCATGAATATCAAATAGTGCGCCTACTTCATAAGTACCAGTTCCAATGTGAGGGCCGAATGATAATAGCTCCGACACCGAAGGAGCACGCTCAGAACGAGATACCGACAAGCCTAAGTTGTAGCTAGGTGCAAAATCCCACACGACACCTGTTGATAAACTAACTGGTGTGAATTCTTGTTCTACGTCAAATACGCGAGTATTGCCGGCATGTTCTTCATGAGCATGATCGTCATGAACACCGGTGTCATTATGTGCGTGTGCATCAATGTTAGGTAGTAACACGTCATCAGCATCGATGGTTACCCGTTCAACTCGGCCACCTAATTGCACTAAAAAGTCACCAAAGTGTTTTTCTTCCATCAGTGCTATAGCAAAGCTTTGTGTTTGTGACGGTGGTGTGAATGCCTCAGAGCCTTGCGCTTCAACATCACTGTGTTTGTAATGAAAGCTCAAACCACCATTCCACTGCGCAAACGGGTTATGCATTAAGTCTACGCGTAACTCATTGGTTTCATTTTCAAACGTGGTACCCACTGCGCCATGTTCAATTTCAGCATGTTCGTAATCTGTAAAACCTGCGCGCAGGTTTACTCTATTAAGCCATTTGTTATCAAGGTTATATTCACCTAGCAACTGCACTTTAGTTTGCTCTAAGTCGGCATATACGCTTTCCTCAGCGCTATTAACATCTTCGCCACCATGGGTGTGGCCTGGAATGCCGTATTGACGATTAAATTGCTCAACAGCTATCCCAACAAAACCTTGGTCCATTAAATAGCTGGCCCCTAGGGTAAAGCCATCAGACTCTTCATTACTGTTTGCAACCGTATAATCACCACTGTGCTCTTCATGGTCATGGTCATGGTCATCGTGGGCTAATTCAGCGGCCACGGGTATTTCATAGTCATCAGCTTCACGCCAAAAGGCATCAGCATAAAATGCAAAAGAATCAGTGCCAGTAGTGGCATTAAATGAGGCGATTTTTTGATTATCAACAGAGTTGTGCTCTACATTCCACTCACCGCGAGTAGTGCTATCTGTTGGCACCCGATTATCAACTACATTAACCACACCACCAATGGCGCCGCTGCCATAAAATAATGTGGCAGGGCCACGTAATACTTCGATTTGTTTTGCGGTTGATGCCTCTGATGCGACTGAGTGATCAGGGCCAACGCGCGAAACATCACTGACATCAAGGCCATTTTGTGTAATTAGAACACGCGGCCCGCTTAAGCCACGAATAATAGGAGTACTGGCTACTTTTGCATGAAAGTTAGTATTAACCCCCGGGAGTTTTTCAAGGCTATCGCCAAGGGTTGCAGCTTGCTGCCGTCTTAATTGTTCGCCAGATAACACGCTAACGGGAGACGAGGATTCCATTGCCGACATGTGAATAGGCGTCGCTTCAATATCAATTACTTCAATGGGTGAACGTTCTAAGTTAAAGGTAATTGACTGGCTTTTATCATCACTAAATGTGATATCTCGATGCAGATGGGCATAACCAGGGGCGGTAATATGAAGTTCTTTTAAACCACTTTTTAAATCAGTTATTACGAACTTACCGCTTGCATCTGTTACTGCTGTTATATCTGAGCCTTCAACTTCTACAGTTGCATTCGTCACCACTTTACCTTGGTTGTTTAGAACAACACCTTCGATGGTATTTGCAAGTGCATTTGTTGGTAGTAGGGCTGCTATAAACAAAGCTAATTGAGATTTTCGTGTCATATGAATTCCTTTGCGAATGTTATATTGTATCAATTGTGCTTGAAATGTTATATTGTATCAATAGTTAATTAACTAAAAATCACTCAGGATATATAATTTGGCTACTTCACCTACATAACTTAAGTTGAATTTTTATTTAAATTCAGTGCGTTAAGTGCTTCTGTCATTGTTTAGGTGTTGTTCGTGGGGGATCTGTTTGCTGTAAAGCAAAAGTTAGTTGTTACATTTATTTATCTCTAGTTAATAAATTTTTAGATAAAACCACAGCGGAGGCATTGAGCAACAAGGATGGCAAAGTTAAAACATCAGCCCACTACATTAGAGTGGGTAATATGAAAAAGCAGCGATTTAAAGAGATGATGGGCTTTGCGATAAAAAGATGTGAAGCCTTTGAAAAAAAATTAACGCCAAAACGTCAGCAGGTATTTGAAATTCTATTGAAAGCAAATAAACCTTTGTCTGCTTATGAGTTAACAGATCAATTTAATAAGCAAATAAATACACCGATTTTGGCAATGTCCGTTTATCGGATATTAGGTTTTTTAGAGTCGGTAGGTCTGGTACATAGATTAAAGTTAGAAAATAAGTTTATACCGTGCAGTCACGTTAATGATGATAGAGAGCATCAACTATCGATGTTTTTAATTTGTAGCTCTTGTAATAAAGCAAGTGAGGTGAATGACCTTAACAATTCGGTTAAATCTTTGTTTAGGGAACTGAAAATGAAAGGGTTTACGCCAGCAACTTCGCAATTAGAAATCTCAGGTGTTTGTTTTGGGTGCCAGCAAAGTACCGCAAACACAATTAAAAAGAAGGATAAATAATGAAGCTGACTCAAACAACAGCAGATAAGCTTGCCATTGGGCTTTCGTTAATGTGCACGGTACATTGTTTTGCAACACCGGTTATTTTAGCGCTGTTGCCAAGCCTTGCTGTACTACACATAAATGCTGAACAGTTTCACTTGTGGATTCTTGCTGTAGTATTACCAACAAGCTTATTAGCTTTGAACTTAGGCTGTAAAAAGCACAAACGTACACGTTATATGGCGTGTGGAGTTGTTGGTTTAGCTTTTTTGATAATTGCAGTATTGCTAGGTCAGAAGAGGCCGAAAAAGCGCTCACTTTAATTGGCTCCGCTTTTATCGCACTAGCCCATTGGTTTAATTACCAACAGTGTTTTAAAAAGAATAACGAAAATTGCCCCTGTTCAGGTGATAAATCAGATCAACTTGTTTAACACTGCCAGTGTTAAAAATAGCGACTATGTGGCATTGTAATTATAAATATCGTTTTTTAGGTAAACTAATTTAGTGAATACTGCTTTAAGGCTTTTGCTGTTACTTTGTGTTTTCATCTGTTTTAAATTAAGCGCAAATACCCCCTACGAGATCCCTAGAAGTAGTGTTATTGAGCTCACCGACCCTGCTACCAAGCGGGTGTATCCTATTTTTATCCAGCTACCTAAGTCATATGCAAAGGAGCCTAATAAAACGTATCCTGTTATTTATTTAACCGATGCGCCGTATGCATTTCCTATCGTTGCCGGTGCCACACGGTTTCCAATGAATAGCGGCAAAATGCAACAGGCTATTATTGTGGCGATCAGCTATGAAAAAGGCTCAAGAGGAGCTAGTAGTCGAGTTAGGGATTATACACCCACTCAATCCCTGAGCTGGAAAAAACAAACCGGTAACGCTAAAAATCATGCACTGTTTTTAAAAAATACCGTGCTGCCGTTTATCGAAAAAAGTTACCGAGCAAGCAACACGCAAAGAACGTATATAGGTAACTCGTTAGGCGGTTTATTTGGCGCCGCTGTTTTATTTACGATGCCTGAGCTATTTAGCAATTATATCATTGGCAGCCCGTCGGTTTGGTTTGATAATAATGCACTGCTAGCGTTAAAAGCGAATAAACCCCAAATACCAATAAAGGTTTATGTATCTGTTGGGGCAAAGGAAACGCCAGCCTTTGGTGAAGGGCAAAATATGGTTGAAGGCGCAGCGCAACTTGTGAAAAAAATTAATGCGCTCAATAGCGATAATATAAAATTAAAAAGTGTTGTTATTGAAGGGGCACAGCATGCAACCGCATTCCCAACTACCGCAATACAAGGGCTTGATTGGGTATTGGGAAGCAGTCAATAAGCTCAAAAGGGGTTCTCGATACTTTTATAGTTAAATAATTGATATTAAATCACTTTAATGTCGCTTTTCCACTTTACCAGCGCTGCTATAAATTCGGGGCCAATACCACAGCAGCCGCCAATAATTGTTGCGCCTAGGCTATGCCATTGTTTAGCAAATGCTACATACTCAGCAGGAGATAAATCGCGGTAACCTTGCGAGCCTTCATTGGCTTTATAATCACTGGCGATTGGTGTAAAACCATTCGCAAATGCTCCTAAATCAACATGTTTATTTTGCTGTTTTAGCACGCGATTAGTGTCGCGCAGCGCTTGTTCAATAACCTCGGGAATAGAGCAGTTAAAGAATATGCCCGCTATTTTATATTCGAGTAGTGCTAGGATAGCGTCTGATACTAATTCACCAGAGCGCAATGTCGCTTGTTCGCTTACTTCATCACTTAGGGTAAATGCGTAATAACATGGCTTGTTTGAATTCTTCAGTACGCTTGCCATTACCCGCGCTTCTTCAATGTTTGATATGGTTTCACCAATCCAGATGTCTACATATTCGTCTTGTGCTTTATAAAGGGTATCTAAAATAGTAAATGCGCGATCACTTTGGAAAAAATCAGCACGATACGAGCCAAAGGCAGGAGGCAGTGAGCCGGCAACGAGTACCGTTTGCTTTGCGTTTTGAGTCACCTTTTTTGCAATAACCGCTGCCTGCTCAGCAAGCGCAGCACCTTGGGCTTGGTATAGCGTTTCACCTAAATGAAAGGGGACACACGCATAGCTGTTAACAGTAATTATTTCAGCGCCAGCATCTATAAAACCTTGGTGTGCTTGGGTTACACATTGCGGTGCTTCTATTAAAGCTTGCGCACTCCACAGTGGCTGTGAAAACGGCGCGCCCATGCGTTTGAGTTCACGACCCATGCCGCCATCTAATATTATTAACTTGCTCACAATGGACTTCTATACGTCTAAATAATTAAAGCTATTCAAACATACTTTTTGAAAATTCATAATGAAACTTCATCAGGTTGAGTATGAAAAAAGTTCAACATGTTTTGAACAGGCACAAAAAAAGCGACTACTCAAAAGTGTCGCTTTGTTTTAATAAGGGTTAGCTTACTTATAAAAGGCTTCTACTGTGCCTTTTACTTTCATAAGTAATGGCTGGCCGCGACGGTCTAGCGCTTTAGGTGCCGCTACTTTTATCCAACCTTCGCTGATGCAGTACTCTTCAACGTCAAAACGCTCTTTACCGTTAAGTGTAATACCGATTTCATGCTCAAATACTTCTTCTACATAAAATTTGCTACGTGGGTTAATAGACAGTTGATTAGGTAATTCTGGTTTGTTTGTATCAGTCATAATAGTGATCTGCGTTGAATTAATTATGCGCTATTGTAGGCAATAGCAAGCTTAGGCTCAAGCAAGAGATCAATAAACTAATATATTGTGACGAGCTTTTATAGAGCTGTTACATATATTATGAGAAGGGTTAAGCAGTCGCTGGAAATACAAAGTAGGTGTTATTGATATAAAATTTGGCTGTCACCTTCTTGTCATTAAAATTACCTTTATTAGTAACATCTATTTCCTATAGTGCAGCGGTTGATGTTTTTGAGCTCACAGTTTTTAAAAATAACCACTACATAATGGGAATTACGGATGAAAATTAAAAAAGTCGCTGCGGCAATCGCACTTACCTGTGCGTTTAGTGCCGTTAGTCATGCCAATGTTCTACCGCAAAGTCAAAAAGACAGCAGCTGGTATAGTGCCGCACAAACAAAACTAACAACTAAAACAACGCAAGCACAAGCGGTTAAAAGCACCAAAGCTAAAAATGTAATTTTATTTGTTGGCGATGGCATGGGTATTTCTACCTTAACAGCGGCGCGAATTTTACAAGGTCAACGAAACAACCAGCTCGGTGAAGAAGGCTATTTAAGCTTTGAAAAATTCCCGTATTCAGCACAAGTTAAAACCTACAATGTTGACGCACAAACACCAGATTCAGCAGGCACCATGACAGCAATGATCTCAGGGGTAAAAACCGATGTGGGTGTTATTGGGGTTGATGAAAAGGTTGAACGAGGTAACTGTGCAACGGCTATCGGTAATGAGTTATTAACAGCCACGGAGCTGGCTGAAATTAAAGGCTTAGCTACCGGTGTTGTTTCAACTGCACGTATCACTCACGCAACACCGGGTGCAACGTATGCTAAATCGGCTGATCGCAACTGGGAAGATATCTCAGACATGCCAGAGGCAGCAGTTAATGCAGGCTGTGAAGATATTGCCTCACAGCTAGTTAACTTTGAAAAAAACCTAGAAGCGCGTTTTATAGGTACCGATGTTGATGGTTTAGACTTTGTAATGGGTGGCGGCCGTCGTCACTTTTTACCTAAAGATGCATCTGCAAATTCAAATGATGCAATGAGCGCCGTAGAAGGCGATCGTACTGATGAGCGCAACCTTGTTACTGAATGGCAAACACAATATCCAAATGGCACTTATGTGATGGACCAAGCCGGATTTGATGCTATTGCCGATGATGCAACCCAAGTCTTTGGCTTATTTAACGAATCTCACATGCAATACGAAGCTGACCGTGCCAACGATATAGCTGGTGAGCCGTCGCTTACCGATATGACAACTAAAGCGATTGATGTACTGGGTAAAAACGAAAAAGGCTTTTTCTTAACCGTAGAGTCGGGCCGTATTGACCATGCTCACCATGCGGGTAATGCTTTTAACGCACTTAACGACACTATTGAATTTGCAAAAGCCGTTCAAGCTGCCGTTGATAGCACCGACCCTGAAGAAACGCTTATTTTAGTTACAGCCGATCACAGTCATGTATTTACTATTGCTGGTTACCCGAAACGCGGTAACCCAATTTTAGGTAAAGTGGTTGGTGTTGGCCAAACCACACCAACGCTAGCGGCCGATAACATGCCATACACTACCGTTGGGTATGCAAATGGCCTCGGTTTTAGAAACTTAGTTGATGAAACAGATGCGGATGCAAGCTATGAAACAGCTGCGGTTGCAGGACGTGTTGAGCTAAATGGTGTTGATACAAATACGCCAGGTTTTCACCAAGAGGCTACTGTTCCACTTGGCTCTGAAACGCATGCAGGTGAAGATATTTCATTGCATGCAATGGGCCCAGGTGCTCACCTTGCTCAAGGTGTTATAGAACAAAACGTTGTATTTCATTTAATTAATCAAGCTCTTGAACTAACTCAGCAATAATGGCGGCTCACATGAATAAATTAACAGTACTTTCTTTAGCAGTAATGGTCGCATTAACTGGGTGTTCGAGTGATGACGACAAAAACAGTAATAATATTTTAGCGGTAGATAACCAAATCGCAGTAGGCTCAGCACAATGTGTTAATGGCGGCGTAGAAACGCAAAGCGGTGTTGATACCAATACTAATGGGCAATTAGAGAGCAGCGAAGTAACGCACACTAACTTAGTATGTAACGACCCAGCTACCTCATTAACGAGTGAACAGCTCGCTTCATTAAGTAACAATGCTTGGTTTAGCGACGCACAAACTAAACTTGCTAGTGCGCAAGATGCAGCAAGTAAGGTAGTAACAGAGTCAGGTAAAGCGAAAAACGTGATCTTGTTTGTTGGTGATGGTATGGGTATTTCTACTATAACGGCAGCGCGTATTTTAGCGGGGCAATTACAGGGTGAAATGGGTGAAGATCACCAATTAAGCTTTGAAACTATGCCGTATTCTGGGTTTGTAAAAACTTATAACGTAGATGCACAAACACCTGATTCTGCCGGTACGATGACAGCAATGGCCTCTGGTGTAAAAACCGATGTGGGTGTAATTGGTATTGATGAAGCAGTTGAGCGTGGTAATTGTGCATCAGGCAAAGGGCATGAGCTTGTTACTTCGTTAGAGCTTGCTGAAATTGCTGGTAAATCTACCGGTATTGTTTCTACGGCACGTATTACCCATGCAACGCCTGCGGCAACTTATGCTAAGTCGGCTGATCGTAACTGGGAAGATATTTCAGATATGCCAGCTTCAGAGTCAGCCAATTGTGAAGATATTGCTTCACAGCTGGTTAATTTTGAAAAGAACTTAGAAGCCCGTTTCAGTGGTGTTGATGTAGACGGAATCGAAGTGGTTATGGGTGGCGGGCGTCGTCATTTTTTACCTAAAGATGCAGCCTTTAATTCTGCAGATGCGGTGAGTGCTGTTGAAGGCGACCGTACTGATGCGCGTAATTTAGTGACAGAATGGCAAACAACTTACCCTACTGGTACTTACGTTATGGATCAAACTGGGTTTGATGCCATTAGCGATGATGCCACAAAGGTATTTGGCTTATTTAACGAATCGCACATGCAATACGAAGCTGACCGCGGTAACGATATCGCTGGCGAGCCTTCGCTATCGCAAATGACCGAAAAAGCTATTAATGTTTTAGATAACAATGATAAAGGTTTTTTCTTAACAGTAGAGTCGGGCCGCATTGACCACGCCCACCATGCGGGTAACGCTTACAATGCATTAAACGACACTATTGAGTTAGCGAATGCAGTAAAAGTGGCGATGGAAAATACTAACCCAGAAGAAACACTAATCGTGGTCACGGCCGATCACAGCCATGTATTTACCATTGCGGGTTACCCTAAGCGTGGTAACCCAATATTGGGTAAAGTGGTTGGTGTAGGCCAAACAGAGCCAAGTTTAGCTGCCGATGATATGCCTTATACTACGGTTGGCTACACTAATGGTGGTGGCTTTAGAGACTTAGGTAATGAAACCGATGCAGATGAAGGATATAACTTTGCACCCGTTACAGGGCGCGTTGATTTAAGCAATGTTGATACTACAACGCCGGGCTTTCACCAAGAAGCACTTGTGCCACTATCATCAGAAACCCATGCGGGTGAAGATGTGGGTGTGTATGCAACCGGACCTGGTGCCCACTTAGTGACCGGAACTAATGAGCAAAGCTTTTTGTTCCATGTTATGGACTTTGCCGCAGATTTTGTAAAAGCGGCGGATGAAAAAGTAGCGCAATAAATTAACTAGCAAAACAGACAGCCCGCACATTGTGCGGGCTTTTTTTGTGTCATACAAATGCCATTATTAAGCGTTATTTTAGAGTCATAAAGTAATGTTTAACTAAGAGATTACCTCAATGAAAAAGCTATTATTTATATTCTCAGCACTGGCCAGCACGAGTGCGCTCGCCCAGCAGTGCGACATTGATGCTGCGCAACTAAAAGCCGACTATAAAATTACCAATCAGCACAAATCGCAGCACAGCACCCAGTCACTTACTCTTTGGCGAAACAATCAGCAGGTGGCGCATCAAAGTGAAACACTAACCGAGCTTTGGCAGCAGCTAAGTAATAACCAGCTTCGTCCTATTCGTTACTTTAATGCCGAACAACGCGGTATTGAGTACCAACCATCGGAGGTACGTGGAGTGCAAAATTGGAGTGCTAAAAGTCAGCTGGTGGATAACCATTTAATTGCAAAAATGACCCTAGTCAGTTCACAAGGTGAGGGTTGTAATGAGGTAAAAAATTACGTGCTTAATGAGGGCGATAACCAATTTAAGCTGGCTTTTCTCCCGCAAGCAAAATTAGTTAAAACTTTTAGTGTGACCAATAAAAAAAGTGATACTCAAACCTTGCTTAGCTTAAATGATGTAAACAGTGATACACCTGCAATTAAGGCTCAGTTTGCAAAATGGGATAACTTTCAAACCACCGATTACGCGGATATTGGCGATAACGAAAGCGATCCATTTTTAGCTAAAATGATTAACCTTGGTTTTATAGAGCACGGCGCTACTGGTTTTTATAATCAGCAAGGCGAGGCTATTCAAGGTGGGCATCATCATTAGCATTTTTTGGCTTAACCGTGCTCTCGGTTAAGCCATTTTTATAGTCGTTGGCGTCACAGGTATTTAAGTTTTGCCGTGCTTGTTTATCTTGTTGTAATACTTGCTTTAAATCCTCCATACGCTGACGCACAGCCACACCATAACTGGCATCATCACCCCATAGTTCGGCAAGTTGCAGTACCGCTGCACGGTCGTGATCTCTAAATAATTTACCAGCACGTTCAGCATCTTCTTTGCTATTACCAAGCAATTGCAACGATTCTATGGCTAAGTTTATGGCTGAGTCGACGGTTTCGCGGTTAAATGCATCTACTTTTAAATTAAGTAATTGGTATGCATGGCGGCGATCTATGGCACGCGCTACTATTTTTAATTGTGGATAGTTTTTATGCGCCAGCTTAATAATCTCAATGGTTTTATCAGGGTTATCAATTGCAACAACCAGCATTTGTGCTGTGTGCGCGCCTGCTGCTTCAAGCAGTTCTTGGCGTGCTGCATCACCATAAAATACGGTATTACCAAAGCGGCGCAGCAGTTCTATTTGGCTTGGGCTGTGATCAAGTACGGTAATTTCGTAGCCTTGCGCATGTAATAAACGTCCCATTATTTGCCCAAAACGGCCATATCCGGCAATGATCACATGTTTTGCTGTGCTTATTTGTTCTGGTTTATCAAACTCGGGCTTAGTGCTACTACTTCGTTTTTGTAGTTGTTCATAAAACATCAGGAGTAAAGGGGCTATTAGCATAGATACCGCAACCACTAAGGTCACTAGGCTGGTTTGCTCTGGAGTTAAAATACTTAATGTGGTGGTCACGCTTAAAAGTACAAACGCAAATTCTCCACCTTGTGCGAGTGCTAGAGTAAACAAGAGTTTTTGCTTTGAGCTGATATTAAATGTGACAGCAAGGGCAAATAAAATGCAGGCTTTAATGACAATTAATAACACCACTAAGGCAATCACGATACTGAACTGGTTAAACAGCAATTCAAAATTAATTGATGCGCCAACCGTGATAAAAAATAACCCCAGTAATAAGCCTTTAAAGGGCTCTATATCGGCTTCTAGCTCGTGTCTAAATTCACTTTCGGCCAATACAACACCGGCTAAAAAAGTACCGAGTGCGGGTGATAAGCCAATACTTTGCATCACTAGCGAAATAGCCACCACTAAAAACAATGCAAAAATTGTGAATATTTCACGCATGTGGGTTTGCGCGATGTATCTAAACAGTGGTGCCGATACATATTTACCGCCAGCAATAATAGCGGCAATAACTGCAACAGAAACCCCTACTTGTTGCCAAATAGGCCAGCTAGCAATGATGGAGTCGTTAACGTCTTTTGAGTTACCTTGTGGTGCAAAAGCGAGTAAGGGGAGTAGCGCTAAAATAGGTATAATCGCAATATCTTGAAATAATAAAACTGAAAATGCATTTTGCCCAGCTTCTTGCTTTAACCAGCCTTTTTCTTCAAGGCTTTGCAGCACAATAGCCGTTGAAGATAGCGCGAGCATTAAGCCTATAGCCAGTGCGGTTTGCCAATGCATAGCAAAAAACCAATAACAAAAAGCAAAAATAGCTGCTGCACTTAATACCACTTGTAATCCGCCAAGCCCTAAAATTGAGTGGCGCAGAGTCCATAAACGCGAAGGTTGCAGTTCAAGGCCGACCAAAAATAGCATCATCACTACGCCAAATTCGGCAAAGTGCATTACATCGGTTTGGTCACCTACAACTCCTAATGCGTAAGGGCCTATCAAAATGCCGGCAATTAAATAACCCAGCACAGAGCCAAGCCCAAGTCGTTTTGCTATGGGAACTGCAACGATAGCGGCGGCTAAGTAAATTAAAGCAATTTCTAGCATGGGGTGCTCTCTTGAGGTTAGGAGTTATTTATATTTTGATACTACTATAAATTAAGTTTGAGTTAATTGTGAAAGAAACATTATTAACGCATACTAATCCGCAATACTATTTAATCATTTTGAAGGGGTAAACCAGATGTTAGTTGCGTTAAAAACTTCTCTTTTAGAACAACTAAATAACAATGTTTTACCTTGCTATCGACACGATTGCCCTCCCTCAAAATAGCTCACTTAATTAAGCGAATTGGTATTACTTTATTGTGTACCATTAAATTTAATAATATGTTTTTTATAGGAACTAAAATGAGTATTAAGCTGCTTTTAAAAATTATGCTGACCACTGTGTTTGCTGCGGTATTTACACAAACGGTGCAAGCTCAACAGTACAAGGTTGAGTTTGAGCCACAGCGAGCTGAGCTTGAACAGCAAATTACTGGTGATGAATTTAATGACTATTTAGTTAGTGCAAAAGCAGGTGAAATTCTGAATGTGACTCTGACTCCTTCAAATTTAAGTAACTACTTTAATATTTTGCCCTTAGACAGTAATGAAGCCGTATTTATTGGCTCAATAGAAGGGCATGAAGCTAAATATCAACTCAGCACAGATGGAGATTATGTTGTGCGAGTTTATTTAATGCGTAATGCAGCGAGACGTGGTGAAACAAGCGATTATAAGTTAACCATTATTAAACATGCAGATGTAGCCGTGCCTGTAAAAACTATGCACCCAAGTTGGGATAGCGATGGCGATGGAATAAATGATTGTGAAAACGATGGCAGCTGTGACCACACTATTGATTATACAAAACCAAAAACGGTCAATTAATTGACCGTTTTATATAATTCGAAAGCAAAATTAGATTATTAGTCTAGCTTTACTGAACCAGAGATATTATCGATGCTAACATCGCCAGAGCCTGCTTCTGTAATAGTTAGCCCTTTAGCGTGATTAACGCGAATATCGCCAGAGCCATCTTCAATAGTTACGCTTGAGTCAATATGTTCAATCAGCATATCTCCAGAGTTATCGTCTACGGTAACTGCGCCATTAATATGCTTGATAGTTATGCCGCCCGAGCCATCTTCAACGTTTAATGCGCCTGTTACATTAGTGACTTGTATTTCGCCGGAGCCATCTTCAATTGCGACATTACCACTGACATTATCAATATCAATGCTACCTGAACCATCATTTAATGCTAAATCGCCGACTACATTTTTTACGTAAATACTGCCCGAGCCATCGTCAATATTTAAGTTTTTAGCACTATTAATATCAATACTGCCAGAGCCATCTTTTACATCAATATTGCTTTGTATCGCGTTAATAACAATATCGCCTGAGCCGTCGTTAATATCTAAATTTAGCTTGTTAGGTACAGTGACCACTAAATCAATACTTGGTGATTGACCGCTGTAAAAGGTAATTCCAGTATTACTTTTGTTTTGTGCAACAAGCTTTGCTTGTGTACCGTTTTGCTCGAGTGTGAGTTCGTATTCATCGTCAATGTCGGCAGTGTATATAGTGGCGTTAACACTAATACTGGTTGCTGTTGATGAGCCTGTTATTTTAAGTGAACCTGCGCCGCTTAGTACGTCTAGGTATTCAAGGTTATTGCTAGGTAATGTAAGTTGTTGTGTTTGTTTTACCGACGCAACGCTAGGCGATATATGAAATACACAACCGCTGAGTAATAAAATACCACTAATTAGTGAAACGGGCTTAGTGAAGTTGAATAGAGTTGATGCGCTCATGTTTAGTCCTTTGATATTGATTATTTTAGTTAATATACAAAGTATAGAGCAAAAATGAGACCGAAATGTAAGTTATTGTTTTATATGAAATGACAGTGATTGCTAAAAAGATAAAATGCCAAAATATGGTGAAAAAGACTAAATGTTAATAAAAAGGATGCGCGATGCATCCTTTTGTAATTACTCTATTTTTAATTGATGTTTACTTAAAAGCTATAAGTAATGTTACCGTATAAAAAGCGCCCATCTAAACTGTAGGGTGTATAAGGCGTGTATGGAAATATTTGCCCAAAGTTAGAGTAGCCAATGTTATCTACCGTTGCTTGTGGATACTGATCAAACAGATTATTTGCACCGACTGCAAACTTCCACGCATCGTTAGGGCGATAAGCAACTTCTAAATCAGTGATCCATTTGGCATCTAAATATTCATCACCATCGCTGGTAGTTGAAATATCTGCCACTTCCCCATAGCGAGTTGCACGCAAGGTTGTTTGCCATTGGTTAAAGCTCCAAACGGCTGATAGATTTAGCTTGTTATCGGGTGTGCCTTGCTCAAAGCGACCGACTTCACGACGGGCAAATACCACGTAGTCATCACCTAAAGAACTTAGCTCGCTTGGGTTTGCATCAACATGAGTCACTTCGGTGTCATTAATGTTTGCAGCTGCGTTTAAGCGCAGATCACCCAATGTATTTAAATCAAGCGTGTACGTTGCCACAATATCAACACCTTGCGTGCGCGAATCTATGGCGTTAGTAAAGTAACGCACACTTTCGGTATTTAGCTCGCCCGCATTGGCTAGAATTTGCTGCACAGCGTTACCGCTTAAGTTTTCAGAGAGTACGATCCGGTCATCAATATCAATGCGGTACGCATCAACCGTTAAACTAAAGCTACCTTGGGTATAAACAAATCCAGCGGTAACATTAACCGAGTCTTCGGCATCAAGCTGTTTTGCACCTAATGCTTGCGCTGCAGGAGCAGAGCTTGGAAATAGGCCAACTTCAAAAGGCTGGTTATTTTCAAGAATAGTCGATATTTGACGGTACGAGCTTTGTGCAAGTGACGGCGCACGAAACCCAGTACTGGCAGCACCACGTAATGATAGGTTGTCGGTAATACTGTAACGCGTGGCTAATTTTGAAGTAAATGTGTTACCAAAATCGCTGTAATCTTCATAACGACTGGCTAAAACTACATTCCACTTATCAGTTAAATAAGTGTCAAATTCAGCAAATACGGCAACGTTATGACGGCTTTCGTTAGTTGCGCTTTGTGGTCCAAAACCAGGAAGCACTTGCGCGCCGCCAGCAGCAATTGGGTTGCCGTTGTCATCAAGTGCAGTAATATAAGAAGCTTCTTCACCTTGCTCTATTTTATAGCTTTCACGGCGATACTCAGCACCAATAGTGAAAAACACATCATCAGGTAGACCAAAATCAACGGTAGTATTTGCATCAAAGTTAACTAAAAGTTGATCGTAAACCATGGCGCCATTATCAAACTCAGTTTGGCTATTAGTACCTAGCGAAGTATTTAGGCTATTTACAACCCCTAAGCCAAAGTCATTTCGACCATAGTTAGTGCTTACATCCCACGCCCAATCGCCACTATCGCCTTGTAAACCAAGTGCCAGCGAGTAATCTTTTACGTCCGTAGCAATTTGTGGTAAAAAGCCATTGGGGTAGAGCTCTAAAACATTGCGGCTGTCTTTTGCACGGCGGTAAAATCCGCCCGAGTTACCTTCACGCTCAGAATAGCTACCAAACGAATAAACATTAAAGCCGTTATCTAAGTCGTATCCCATGTTATAAAACAACGCGTAATCTTCAAGCTCAGCTTTACCAAAACGATGATTATAGCGGTTGATTGTAAATTCGCGTGGGTCTAGGCTGCCATTATCTAGGCGGTTGTATTGTTCACGCGGATCAAAACCAGAGCGTTGAGTTGAGTCGTTATCACGGTATTCAATCGAGACGTTTAAAAAACCATTGTCTGCCAGTGAAAAACCAGAGTTTGCGCTAATTGTGCGGGTATTGCCGTCGTTAACCTGACGATCGTCGCCTAAATTAAAAGCAAGGTTACCGTTTTCATCAGCATAAGTGCTATTTAGTTGTGGTACACCGGCCATTTGGCTGTCGTATTGGCCATAAGTTACGCTAACACTACCGCCTTCGGTTGCATCTTTTAAAACAATATTGATTACACCCGCAATGGCGTCAGAACCATATTGTGCTGCTGCCCCATCACGTAGTACCTCAACACGCTTAATTGCAGAGGTGGGGATCATGTTTAAATCAACCGCGGTAGAGCCGCGACCAACCGTACCGCCTAAGTTTAATAACGCACCAGAGTGGCGACGTTTACCATTAATAAGCACTAGAGTGTGATCAGGTGCAAGGCCTCTTAAAACCGCTGGGCGAGCATGATCGGTACCATCAGACAGTGTGGCACTTGGGTAGTTAAAGCTTGGTACTTGGTTAGCGAGCACTTGGCTGATTTCAAGTTGACCTGTGCTTGCCATATCGTCGCTGCTAATAATATCCACAGGCACGGTACTTTGCGCAATACTTCGTAAGCTGCGGCGCGTGCCAGTTACTGAAATTACTTCGATATTCTCTTCCACTTGGTTAGTTTGCTCAGCCGCATTCGCAACTGAAAAAGAGGCGCTAAGTGCGGTGGTAATAGCCAAGCTAAGTGCTAATTTTTTATTAGCTGATAAATGCTGAAAAGTCATTAAGCGTGCCTTGAAGATTTTGAAAAGTGCGCATCATATAGAAGCGGCTAGTGCACCGCAAAGATCTAAATTGACTATGTTATTCAACTATTTTTATAAAAAGAAGTGATCCTAATACTAGGCTAAAATGAGGATAGAGCGAAAAGTGAAAAATATTAAGAATATGCCGATTTATGCAGAGAAAATGGCAGACTAAGTGATAAAAAAGGCCAAACTATTTGCTTGGCCTAATAAATAATATTTAATAATTACTCAGGTGCTACTTCAAGGGTTGTAAATAGTGCATAGCGACCTACGTCTACGCCAGCTTCATTAACTGTTACTTTTTGAGACGTTTCAATTAGGTATAAACCAGGGTGTTGCCAAGTAGTGGCAAAAAAACCGTCTTTATCTGTGGTTACTTTAATCTCACCACGGCTATTACGGTAACGTGTATCACCTTTTAAAATACTTATTTCAATCCCTTCGCCAACCGGCTTGCCATCGCTTAGTAGTTGAAAAGCGTGCTTGCTCACCAACAAATAAGTCGTTTGGATGGGTTGGGCCGCTTAGCTCTAAGCCTTGACCTAGTTGAGCGGGTTTTGACGTGCCATTATGGCTAACAAAGGTATCAACAGTAGAGATGGTTTTAATTGTGGTGATATCGCTGGCGTCTTTAGGTAAGTTGGCATCTGCTTTTTTAGCGAATACACGGCTTCGCTCACCTGCTGCATTTTTGTAAAATGTCATGTACATAGGTTTTTGCGTCATCGCAATATGATAGGTGCCTTGTTGCTGAAGTTTTACTGCTGCAGAGCTTTTGCGCTTTAGGTAATAGGCACGAATGGTATCGGTAACTTGCTCGCCATTTGGGGCAAGTGCCATAAGCAGAGTATCGTCGTACTCTGCGCCTTTTGTGCTTGGACGAAATGCTTTATCAGGTGCAAAAATTTCGTTAGAAATACTTGCGTCAATCATAACGTAATGCGCTTTATCGCCAGAAAGCGAAGTGTGCGAAGGTAGTAACCAACGGGCATGTGCATTTGCCGCTGTTGATACAAGCGCCGATAAACTCAGTGCGCCTATTAATGCAATTTTTGATAAACTAACGTTCATTATTTTTCCTTTAAATTTGAATGATAAGTAGGGGTTACCTAGTGCTTACAGTGACAAAGCTGGTCGCAAATTCGTTTTTACCTTCAATAGTTATTTTCTCTGATTGAGTTAAATCAAGCTCAATGCGGCTGTAATCACGGCCACCTTCTTCGCGCACAACTTCAATATTAAGTAGGTATTTACCGGGCGTCACAGGGTTACCGTTTAGATCGTTGCCATCCCAACTAATTGTATATGTGCCGGCACGCTTGGTTGCGCCGCTGACACCATCAAACTGAGCATTACTTTTACCGGCTTTGCGCCACCATTGGCGTAGATCTTTAAACCATTCTGCTTTTTGAACCCATAGTGCAAGCGTTGTTACGTGTTTGCGATCTGGTGTTTCCAGCCATACAGCAACATAAGGTCGGTGGTAAGGTTGCACGTTTAAATCGGCGAGGGTTAATTCAACTTCTAACCTTGGCGATTGTGCATGAGCATTAATTTGAAATAGCGCGGCGACTAACAGCGTGATGCTTAGCCATGGTTTAATTTTAAACATTAAGACACTCCTTTTATTTGTGGTACCCAACACAGGTAAATAACGATAGGTGTTGCTACACCTAATGCGGTTATCCATATTCCTGCTAAGCGTTTTTTTCTATTTTGAAATAAAATAATCATGCCGGTGATGGCAAATAGGATCATCAGCACTGCTGATATATCAATAACCCAGCTCCATACTTCACCGCTGTAACGACCTTTATGTAGGTCGCCAATTACACTTAAAAACCCCCCAGTTTGATAATCGAGTAACAATTCGCCACTAATAAAATCAAATTCTGCGTAGGCGTAGCCTGCTGGTAATGGATAGTCGAGCATGACCAGTGAATCTTGCTTTTCCCATTCAATGCTTTTTACTTTATTCAGCCCATATTGCTTGGCTAGGTAAGCTTCTATTTGAGGATAAATAGTAGGTAGAGTGTTTAATTCTGTTTGTGCTTTTACAAGTAGTTCAGCTGGAATTGCTGCGGTAATTTGGCCGTTGTTTTTATCGTTTTTTAACCAGTCAACATGATTTAGCACTATGCCACTTACACAAAATAGAATAAGTAAAAAAAACAAAGCGGTAGAAATATAGATATGTAAAGCACGACTCGTACTATATAAAGCGCGTTTATTAACAAAGGGCATAAAAGGTGCAGATTTAATTAATTTGTACGGATGATAATGATTTGCATTAGCTGTTACAAATTTATTTACCAAACTTTACACTTTATTTTACTTATATCGAATTGTATTAGTTTTTAGGTGGAGTTGAGGGCTTAGAAATTAAGTAAGTCAAAACCAGCACTTCAACAACAGCAACTAGGACAATAACCCAAGAAGGAGAGCTGCTGTATAATAAAAATATAAAGCCTATTAGCATACCTATGCCCGCAAACCATTTAGCTTTTAGTGGCACGACCTTGTGGCTGTGCCAATGGCGCAAAGTCGCGCCATAACGAGGGTGTTCGAGTAACCAAGTCGCAAGCTTTGGCGATGAACGTGTAAAACATGCTAATGCCAAAATAAAGAAAATAGTGGTGGGCATAACAGGTAATAAAATGCCAATAATCCCCAAACCAACTAACGCTAACCCTAATAGTTGGTATCCCGCATTCTTATATGCGACTAAAGCGACCTTTAAATTCATGAATAGACATGCGCCTGAAAAAGTTGGAATCGAGTAAACGCTTGGCGTGCACCATTGATCAATGCTCGCTCTTGTGTGTCATTTAGCTCAATACTATCAATTAATTGTACTAGATGACGCCAGTCACTGCCACGACCTGCACCAGGGCCTGATAAATAACGGGCACCATACTTTTTTGTTAACAGTAGTCTAGCTTGCGCTTGTTTGCCTAGCATTGCAGCGCCAACTTTTGACCCTTCTACTACATAAAGCCAGCCCAGCGCTGTTGCTAAGTCAGTCTCGTTGCTAATTAATGAAGTGAACGCTGATGCAGGCACTGGGTATTCAAGATCTTGAAAGTCTTGCTCAAGCATATTTAAACGTCGGCGTGCTGATAAATTTTCAATGACCATATTTAATTCGTTGTGTTCATAGAGCGCAGACACATCATTTAAAAAATAATATTGTAACGTTAAAAACTGGATATAGTTTTCAGTGTTTGCAAATGGGTCTTTATCCATAATGCTTTTATCTATGTTGTCATGTACGTCAGCTGTACTGGCTTTTAATTGTACTGCACGAGAGGGGGCTAAAGTGGTGCTAGTCATGTTGACTCCTAGTTATGACGGTTTAAGTAAAAGTGGGCTAAGTGAATAGCCCTAATTAGCTATAGCTTTATCTCTAGCCCCAAAGTTACAGTTCTGCCTGGCTCTGGCATGGCAACAATTGAACCGGATGACACTATGTATCTATCTGTGAGGTTAGTGATTGTGGTAAATCCGCTGAACATATCGTTAAACTTATAGTTCGCGTAAAAATCGAGTTGATAACTTGCTGGAATTTTACTAACTGCCTTGGCACCAGTACCGCTTAAAAATCCTGCAGGGTGCTGTTTATCAGAATGCCCTTTATAAGTGAAGCCGATGTCCAGTTGATCATCAATGAAGGTGCTCCCAAAGCCAACAACAAGGTTTCGTTTAGGAGGAATACGAAGGGGCGTTAAACTGCCTGAAAAACCTTGACCGTTACAGCGATCAACTTGCTCAATATTACTAATTAAGGCAGAACAGATTTTTATATTAGTGTAATTGGTATATGAAACTGTGCTGTAAAATAAATCACTTTGGTAATTTAGATTAAGCTCAATACCTGGTAACTCAAAGCTATCGTAATTGGTGAATGTATATTTTGTAGTTTGCCATGGTTCAGCATCCGGATCTTTATTTGGCAATTGTGCGGTTGCTAACATGTGTTCAATACGAGTGTCGAAATAGCTAGCGGATAGCGTTAGACGATCCCCTTTAATTAACGCATTACTAAAATGGCTTTCAATACCTAATTCAAAGGTGTTGCTGTTTTCAGGTATAACAGGGTAATCAGACGAGTAGGTAAATACTTCATTTGAAATAGTCGTCTCGTAGATATTCGGCATTCGATACGCTTTGCTGTACTTTGCTTTTAGCGTGGTGTTATCAAATACATTGTAATGAAGCAGTGCTGTAAAATCTGTTTTTGGCGAAAACTTTATTGCATGCTCCCCTTGATGGTCATGCGTACTAGAATCATGATGGTTTAGGTTCAAGGTTAACTCAATGGGATCGAAATCAAACTGGCCATTTACAAACACACTGCGAACAGTTTGTTTGCCGTCACGAGAGGTGGTTTTATCGGTGTAAAAATACTCCAGTGCTCCTGCTTTAGGTTTTAGTACCTCGTTTTGCCAAGAAGCGCCATACATTAATACTGTGGGGATTGAAGAAACAGTAAAAGCAGCGCTGTTATAAATTCCGACACCGTGGCGTTGGTTGCTGTATTCGTGAAAGTATTGCAGTGCATTAGGGCCTAAATTACTGGCCAAGGCGTTATACTGTTGTAACTTTGCGTTGGTTGTCCATGCGTTGATCTTCAAATCGACTAATGGATTATTCGTGGGTAGAAAGCGATAAAGCAAGCTTGCGCTATTAACCAGCGCTGTACCAGGCTGCCATTGTGGCATGGTTTCTATGTTGGCGGGTATTGTGCCATATTCACCATCAGGGAGTATCCAAAAATCCCCTTCGCGTTGCTTGAACCAGTATGAAGCCAACATTTCACCCGCTTGTTGCTGGTGATGGCGAGTATTTAATTCAATGTCATGTTCATCGTTAAAAGCATATTGTACTTTTGCAAGGTAGGATTCGCTTTCAAAGCTGGTATTGACTACTTCACCGTGTTGATTAACAGGGGGTAATACTTGGCCCCAATCATACGTTTCAACAAAGTTTTCAAAGCCGTGTTTACCAGCAAAATAGTTACCTGTTTTTTTATCACTATAGGCAAGCACAGCATTTAATTGATCCGTTTTAAATGCACCTGCGAGTAAAATACCGCCATTATCAAAGTCACTAGTGCTATTGTGGTTACTCACCTGATAGTACTGTTGCTGCCATGGGTTATCGGAGACTGTAGGTGTGTGATTATTGTTATACGTTTTAAGTTTAATCAACGCGCCAACGCTTTGATCTTTTGTCAGAATATCAGTGGTGTTGAGTGTTCTGATATTAACTGTTCCGCCAATTGCGCCAGCACTAAATGCGCCACTTTTTGCTGTTGTACCCTTTTCAACGGCAACAGTACTAATAAAATCTGAGTCGATGTAGGTTCTATCTGAGGTGCCCATGTAGCCACGGTTTGTGTGGGTGGATTGCAAGCTCCCATCAATAAAAATAGGCACTCGACCTTCACCTTGAACACCACGAATACCAATATCGAGTGCGCCAGCTTCGTTACGTAAATTATTTGCGTCGATGCCGGTAAACGTTGAAAAAATATCTGAATTTGAACTGCCTTTACTGCGTTCGAGCTGGTGGCGGTCTAATTGAATTTTGTTGCCACTTACAACAATGACTTCGATGTTTTCAGGGACATCTTTATGGGCATTCTTATTCGCTTTTTTATTGTGAAAATCGCGCTTATTTTGTTGTTTTGTTTCTTTTATAGCACCATTTTTCTGGATAATAATGCTGTTATTGACAACTTTTGCACTGAGGCCAGTTTCTTCTAATGTAAATGTTAAAGCGCCTATTAGTGTTTTTTGTCCATAAATTGCTGGTGCTTTTAGCTCTCGCAATAAAGATGCATCTGCAATGAGATTCATATTTGCTTGCTCAGCGAGCAAATTAAGTGAAGTACTCAAAGGTTGTTGAGCAATATTAAACGTTACTATAGTGGAGGTACTTTGAGCTGTTGTGGGAAAGCTAACAGCAACCCCTAAAGCTAAGGCGATGGGAGATAGTTTAATACCGTAACGAGTTATTGTATTCATTGCAATTGTTCCATATAAAGCAAAGTTGTTTATATGAAAACGAATGATAATGAGAATCCCTCAATAAAAAGATTATTTATTTTTAAGAATTGTCCGCCTTACTTATAATAACTTGATTATTTTCGCGTTTAATTTCAACAGGGAGCACGTGTGGTAATAGGTTTAGAAAGTTATCAAGTTGAACAGCTGAAAATGTCCCAGATACTTTTAGCGCAGCAACTCGATCATCGGAGAACGTAAACTCTGTGTCATGATAACGGTTAAATTCAGCACATACTTCCACAAGCGGTGCGTTACTAAAAACTAATCGGCCACTACGCCATGCATCAACAAGTGTAGGGTCTATTGTTTGCACATCCATTCCAAGCTCGTTAAATACAACGTGCTGTCCTTGTACTAACTCAATTAGGTGGTTGTTGTTTTGTATCTTTACCCTTCCATGTTCGACGCTGATACGCGTGCTATGCTTTTTTTTATCAACGCTGAAGCGAGTGCCCAGTACGGTGATTTTTGTATCATCAGTGCTAACAATAAAAGGACGCTGTAAGTCACTGGCCACATTAAAAAATACACGCCCTTGAACGAGTTTGTTTTTACGTGAGTTAGGGTTAAAGTCGAGTGAAATTTGTGTTTTTGCATCTACGCTTAGCTGGGAACCATCGGGTAGAGCAATATCAAATTGTTCACCTCGGTTTGATTTATAATGAGCAGTATACTGGGTGGGCGATACTTCATTTGGCCACAACTGATACCCGGTAATAGTGAGCATTAAACAGGCAGCACATGCTGCTATAGCCCATGTAGATAAAAATCTTTTAGGTTTTGGTGTATTGAGTTGTTCAATTTCATGTTCACTAAATTGCGTTAATAGCCGTTCAACCTGCACACTTTCTTGGTAAGCGGTTTGATGCGCCTTACTGGTATTGAGCCATTGAATAAAAGCCTTTTTTTGTGATGCAGTTAACCCAACTTTTT
>NZ_PNDH01000003.1:0-65098 GCF_005887175.1 Pseudoalteromonas sp. S1612
TAAAGTAGTAAAGTAGCTTGGGTATAAACAAAGGGTATAAACAAAGGGTATAAACAAAGGGTATAAACAAAGGGTATTAAAAAATTAGGTTTATCTATTTTTAAATGGCCGATTAAAACTGCGCTTATAAAAATAATCGCTGTAAGCTTTGCAATCCCATGATAATATTAAATTTATGTTAACAACTTTTAGGGCGGGTGCTTTAAAAGTGGTGTATGTTTCTGGGCAAAAACAATAATAAATTAAGGATAATAATGAATCATCGACAATTGAGTGCCACTTTGCTGGTATTGATGGCTTTAATAACTGGCTGTAATTCGTCACCAATAAGTCTTTACAGCGATAATACTATGAAGAAAAAAGAATATAATGGTGTTAAGGCATACAGAAAAGGGGAGTTTGAAGAGGCTTTTAACTATTTAGAAGAGCCCGCTGCATTCGGTTATAAAAGTGCACAATACACCCTAGCGTTTATGTTTCTAAAAGGACAATATTTAGAGCAATCAACTAAGCTTGGTATGGGGTGGTTGGGGGTTGCTGCAGAAGCAGGCGTTGAAAATTGGTCACAACAATATGATACTTTTTATGCCGCTGCGACAACAGAAGAGAAGCAAGAAATAGATGCAATTGTTGCCGTTTATATTGAACAATTTGGTGTTAAAGCTCAAAACATGACCTGCCGTAGGTCAACATCACCTAGGCGCACATTCGGTGAAATTAAAATTGATTGTAATAAACACGATGGTGTTGTCACTGTCCATGAAATACAAACAATAGAGTAAAGCTAGTTACTAACTAGCTTTTTCTCAAAGTCACTTTTTACGATATCGAGCGCTTTTAATACTTCTTCTGGCTCTACATCGTGTTGCTCTAAAATCATAATTAAATCAACAGCCAGTTTCACGTGTGTAGGAGCTTCTTCTAGCGGGTTACTCATGGAGCTCTTTCTTTTTAGCTATTTGATCAATCGCAAAATTAATGGCAACTTCTACGCGTTGTTCCATATCTAAACGATCTGTTTGAGTTAAATAAAACGCCATATCTACATCGTAACGAATATAGCGGGGGGGTAATTGATTGAGTACGGTACAGCAAAAGTCAGCCATTACATCGTCGTTGTAACGTTCATTAAGTTTACGTTTTTCTATTTCTTCTAAAACGAGTTTTTCGTAAAAATTGTGTATGTCGTCATCTAATCGCATATTCCTGTCACTCTTTTTTATTGTCTGTAATGAGTCTATACCAAGGATTGTTATAAATCGAGAGCCGCTTTAAATAGTTGCTTATGGACACTAATTAAATTTTTGATGTTACGTTGATAACCGCCACCTAAAGCGCACATAAGCGGTATGTTCCGCTGCTTACAAAAGTTAAGAACCTTAAAGTCGCGCTCATATATACCAGCTAAGGAAACATCAAATAAGCCGAGTTCGTCCTTGGTATAAATATCGGCGCCCGCATTATATAAAATAATATCGGGCTGGTGGAGACGAACACATAACTCAAGAGCTTGCTCTAGTGTTGTTAAATACTCTGCATCTGTGGTGTTTGCAGGTAAGCCAAAGTCATAGTTTGAGTATTGTTTTTGCCGAGGAAAGTTTTGTTCACAGTGAATTGAACAACTAATTATCTGCTCGTGCTCTTGGGTTATTTGCGCGGTACCGTCACCTTGATGCACGTCACAATCAAATATTAATACAGTGTCGGCTTGCTCTGTTGAAATAAGATGCGCTGCCGCAATGGCTAAATCATTAAAAATACAAAAGCCACTGCCGTAATTGCTGTAAGCATGGTGATAGCCGCCACTTAAATTAGCCGCTAAACCACTTTCAAGTGCTGTTTCAGCGGCTTGAATACTGGCACCAACAGAGTAAAGAGTTCGCTCAACAAGTTTATAAGAGTGAGGAAATCCCATTTTTTTAACCGCTTTGTCAGTCAACGACCCGTTTAAAAAGTCAGCAATGTAATCTGAGCTATGGCATAAGCTTAACTGTGCTTTAGTTGCTGGCGAAGGCGATATAAACCGCGTATAGCCTAAACGTTCAACTTCATGCTTGAGCTGTTGATACTTTTTAATTGGAAATCGATGGCGCTCAGGGAGCGTTAAAGCAGAGTAGAGAGGGTGATAATAAAGCTGCATTAGCGTAGCTGTTGTTTTTCTACTTGTTGAATTTTGTCTTCGGTGGCAGAAATTGCTTTTCTACACCGGCCGAGTCGTGCATGAGTGGTTAAAATTTCTTGATTAAGTTTTTGTGCTTGCGCAGGTGATGCTTTTTCCATTTGTAACTTACGCTCTTCAATCATCAGTACTAGGCGGCGTTCAAACTCATGGTTTTGTTTAAGCTCATCATATAACTCATGGGATGATTGCATGATTTTTTGCACCGCTTGTTTATAAGCAGGCTGTTTAGCACGAGGCTTATAATGACTTTTATTTTCTTTCACCCAAATAGGGGTCGATTTAATAACATTAAATACCGCTTGTACCTGACTGGCAATACGCTCAAGTGCATAGGTGTATGCATGACGGTGTTCGCTCGGTGGTAAGCTAGCTATTTCATCTTCTATTTCTACTACGTAGTCGGCTAAGTTCATGCTTTTGGTGCTAAACACGGCTCTGTCAAATAGGCTCGGCTGTGCCTGCATATACCGATTTTTAGAAAAGAGCTTTGCTTTGTCAAATTGCTCTGCCTGTTGCTTAAGCGTGGCAACTTGTTGGCGTAGTTTATCTAAAGCGGCAGGTTGCATGTTAAAAGTATGCCTCGTAAATTAGTTTTAATGCTAAAAGTATAACCATAGTATTAAATACTGGACGAATAAATTTACTGCCAAAACGAATCGCTGAATGTGCGCCAAACCATGCACCAAGCATGATAAAGAAGCCCATTGTAATTCCCAGTAAAAAGTTAACATGGCCAAGTGCAACAAAGGTGATCAGCGAGATAAAGTTAGAAACAAAATTCATTGAACGCGCCAAACCACAATTAAGTAGCAAACTCATTTTATAAAGCATACCGTTTGAGGCAGTCCAAAAAGTTCCCGTTCCAGGCCCAGCTAAACCATCAAAAAAACCTAGGCTTAATCCTTGTAGCCACTGTTTTACTTTTATTGTGCGGGTTAATTTAGGCAGATCATCACTTTGTGTGGTACTTAAATTACCAAACAAGCTGTAGCAAGCCACTAAAATAATAATAATGGGTAAGAGCTTATTTAAAAACTCGATACTTAAATGATCAACAATAAGTGTGCCTAACAAAGCACCTATGGCGGTAGCCATAATAGAAGCAAACCAAAATCGTGGATTAAATAACTGTTTTTTATAATAGGTGATACTGGCCGTTAACGAGCCAAAACTGGCGGCCAATTTATTAGTGCCAAGCGTTAAATGAGGAGGTAATCCCGCCGTTAACAGTGCTGGTACAGTAAGTAATCCACCGCCG
Source organism: Pseudoalteromonas sp. S1612 (assembly GCF_005887175.1). Classification (GTDB taxonomy): domain Bacteria; phylum Pseudomonadota; class Gammaproteobacteria; order Enterobacterales; family Alteromonadaceae; genus Pseudoalteromonas; species Pseudoalteromonas undina. Next base: position 3,441 of record NZ_PNDH01000003.1, read on the forward strand.
CCAGCAATAGCATCAATAAAGCCCGCTAAAAGTGCAACGCCACATAAAATAGCCCAAGTTGTTGGATCGAGTGCAAGTTCAAACATCAGTAATCTATTTGTCTTTTAAAAGGTGGTAAGGTGTCAAGCATGGCTTTGCCATATCGTTTGGTGATTAAGCGTCTATCTAAAATAGTTATTGTGCCAATATCACTTTCTTTGCGCAGCAGTCTACCACAGCTTTGTACCAATTTCTTTGCTGCGTCTGGCACGGTTATAGATAAAAACGGATTACCGCCTTTACTTTGCACAAACTCCGCTTGTGCTTCTTCTATTGGCGAGGTGGGCACCGCAAATGGAATTTTTGTAATAATTAGGTTTTCTAAATATTTACCAGGTAAATCAAGTCCTTCAGAAAGGCTTTGGGTGCCAAATAAAATACTGCCTTTGCCTTCATCAATATTTTTAGTGTGTAATTTGAGTAAAGCTTCTCGTGACATTTCACCTTGTACTAATAAGTTAAATCCTTTTGTTCTAAGGAATTTACTTACATGGTCCATTTGCCAGTAAGAGGCAAATAACACTAAGTTGGCTTTTTTAGTGTTTAGATACTCGGGTAGTGTTTTAGCAATATGATCGCTAAATTCTTTATCTGTTGGCTCTATGCTTGACGTCGGAATTCGCAGAGTGGCTTGTTTTGGGTAGTCAAACGGAGAGGGGGCTTTAATGAACTTTACCCCTTCTTCTTTAGCAAGGCCACTTTCATAGGCAAAATGATCAAATGAGCCTAGTGCGCTCAAGGTAGCAGAACATAGCACGGCTCCAGCACATTCGCTCCACAGCTTATCTTTTAAATAGAAACCAACCTCAATGGGGCAGTCGCTAAGCAAGTGATCATGATGGCTTTTATATTCAAGTCGTTTTATCCAACGCGCATGCGGCGTGCCTTCGCCTTTAGTAGCGTAACTAAACCATAATTTATTAAGTTGTTCTAACCGGTTTATGTATTGCCCACTTTCAGCCAGAATGGGGTCGGCAACATAAGGTTTAATATCACCGTCGCTTACATCTTGTGTGAGGGTATCGTGCATTTTATTCAAACACCGTAATGCATCAAGCGTGGCTTCGCTAATGTCTTTTGCCTTCGCATGTAGCGATTTAGGAATTTCACCATGTTCAAAGCGATAGGTATCGTCTTTTGAATATTCAAAATCGGCGTTGTCGAGAATATCGCGGACTACCTTTAAATCTTTGTTAGCATCGTTAACGCTATCGCATAACTTAAAGTTTTGCCCAATACCTTTTTGCCCAACTAACACTTTGGCCATTTTGCCACTAAATTTAGTGAGTTTGTCGAGCCAATCTATCGTGCCTTTTATGGTAGCCGCAGCAGATGAAAAGTCGCGGGTAATATGCGCAAGGTGATGCGCTTCATCGATTACATAAATGGTGTTGTCGGGTTCGGGTAAAATTTTTCCGCCCCCTAAATCTAAATCAGCTAACAGTAACGAATGGTTTATAACTAAAACATCCATTTGCATTAACTGCTGACGGGCGAGTTGAAAAGGACATGTTTGGTGTGCTTTCATCTGGCGTTGGCAAGCATGCTTATCGCAAGCGATTAGTCCCCATACCCTATCAGGAATGGTATCAGCCCAGCTGTCTCTATCGCCTTGCCATTTTTTATTGACATAGGCATCGTAAAGTTGCTTTAAGCACTTAGTTTCCATATCACTTAGTGGCGATGTAAGGGTAGGCATAAACTCCATTTGAGTTAGGCTATCGCTGTTTAGTGCATTGTGAAGTTTGTGAGCGCAAATATAACGTTGGCGGCCTTTTACTAAATCAAATTTAAAATCGAGCCCGGAGTGCTTTTTAAAAAACGGCAGTTCTTTAGCGATTAACTGCTCTTGCAAAGCTACCGTAGCCGTAGAAATAACCAGTTTCTTTTTTTGTGCTAATGCCAGTGGCAGAGCGCCTAGGCAGTAAGCTAATGACTTACCGGTGCCGGTGCCTGCTTCAATAACACAAATACGTTGTTTTTTATGGTATTCACCGGCTAATGTTTTGGCGATTTCAGCAACTAAATAGTTTTGACTACTGCGAGGGCGGTAATCGGTTAGGTTATTTGCAACATGCTGGTGTACTTGTCTAATTGTTTTTTTAAGTGAGCTCGATAGCATGTGATGATTAACCTAAAATATGTATATAATTACAGTGTATATATTAAGTGGGATCGAACATTGACACAAGCAATCTATCAGGGCTTTATTTTATCAAGGCAACAATACGGGGCTAAAAATGCACAAGGTATTACTTTGTGTTACTGGCTAAGCTCTGCTCAGGGCCCGATAAAAGTGACGATTGAAAACCAGCAAGCGGTATTCTTCATCCCATTAGCACAGCAGCAGGCAGCGAATACCTTGTTGACTAAGGCGAGTGTTAACGTCCAGTTTAATAATGTTGAGCTTTGTCACTTTAGTGGTAGCGAGTGTGTTGCCTGTTACTTTAACGATATAAAAAGCCTATACACTGCAAGAGCTCTTTTAGAGCAAGTAATGCCAATTTACGAAGCCGATGTGCGCCACAGTGACCGCTTCTTAATGGAGCGCTTTATTAAAGGGGGCGTATGGGTAACCGGTAACGCCAAAGCTCAAAACGGCTTTATTGAAATTAGTGATGCAAAGCTAAAAGCAAACACCGAGTATACGCCAACGCTTAAGTCTGTTTCTTTGGATATAGAATGCAATGGCGACGGGGTGTTATTTAGTGTTGCACTGGTGGGAAATGGTTTAGATTGTGTATTGATGATAGGTGAGCAACAGCTGCAGAGCGACTCGACATTTGAAATAGACTGGTGCTATGACGAAATTAACCTACTCACCAAGCTGCAGCAGTACATTATAAATAATGACCCCGATGTTATTGTTGGTTGGAATGTTATTGATTTTGATTTTAGTGTATTGCAAGAACGCGCTGAGGCGTTAGGGCTTACTCTAAACTTTGGCCGAGATAATCAACCTTTATATATTAATAAGGGTCATTACACCCGATTAACGCTCCCAGGGCGGTGCGTCATTGATGGCATTGATACATTAAAAAATGCCACTTATAGATTTGACAGCTTTTCGTTAGCTAATGTTGCAGAGCGGGTGCTTAACGAATCTAAATTAATAAAAACCGACAACCGATTAACAGAAATTGTTCGTCAATTTAATGAAGACAAGCTAGCTCTTGCTGCCTACAACCGTCAAGACTGTATTTTGGTTAATCAAATTTTCGAAAAATTAAAGTTATTTGAATTTGCCATAGTCAGAACTCAAATCACTGGGCTCGAACTTGAACGCATGGGTGGATCAGTTGCCGCATTTACAAACTTATACTTACCGTTATTACACCGCAGTGGTTATATTGCCCCCAATTTAGGCGATCATGGGCTCTCATTTGAGAGCCCCGGTGGCTATGTGATGGAGTCGACTCCAGGGCTGTATAAAAACGTTTTGGTATTGGATTTCAAAAGCTTATACCCTTCAATTATGCGTACGTTTTGTATTGACCCGCTAGGTTTAATCGTAGGGCTAAATGAGCCAGAGCAAGCAGTTGAAGGATTTAATCAGGCGTTATTTTCAAGAACGCAGCACCACCTGCCTAAATTAATTGAGCACCTGACACAAACTCGCCAAGAAGCAAAAGACACTAATCAACCCATGCTCTCGCAAGCGATTAAAATTATTATGAATAGTTTATATGGTGTACTCGGCTCTAAAGGCTGTCGGTTTTACGACCCGCGCTTATCGAGCTCTATCACTTTACGTGGTCATGAAATAATGCAAACAACCCGCAAATGGATAGAAGAGCAAGGTTTTGAGGTGATATATGGTGATACCGACTCTACGTTTGTAAAACTTAGTGAAGATAAAAGCCCTGAGCAATGTAACGACATTGGCTGCCAACTTGTTCGACATATCAACGAAAAGTGGCAAGTAGAATTAAAGCAGCGTTATGACTTAAAAAGCTATTTAGAAATTGAATTTGAAACCCATTACAGTCCATTTTTTATGCCAACTATACGAGGTAAAAAAACAGGTTCTAAAAAACGTTACGTAGGTCAAGTGACTAAAAAAAATGAGAAAAAGCTAGTATTTAAAGGTATGGAAACAGTACGTAGTGATTGGACTGAGTTTGCACAAGAGTTTCAAACACAGTTATTCGAGACATTATTTACCGACAACTTCGAAATACAGCAACTGCACGATATCATTAATAGCTACACTCAAAAACTTTATAATGGTGAGTTTGACCGTAAATTAGTATATAGAAAGCGTTTAGGGCAGCACCTGAGCGATTATATTAAAAATATCCCACCTCACGTTCAAGCAGTTAAAAAACACAAAGCGAGCCATCCTGAGTTTGAAATAAAACGCGGACAAGTAATCGAATATGTTTACGCAGTATCCGGCGCTGAGCTTTATACCGGTAAAAACACTCTGAACTACCCGCTGTACATTCAAAGACAACTCGACCCTGTTGCGCAAATGATATTAAGCGCATTAAACACATCAGCTGAATCTACCCAAGCTTTGTTGTTTTAGTATAAAAATAGGAAAGCTTTAATTGAATAGTAATCAACGATAAATTTATTGCAATTTATGAAATAGTTATTTTTGTGGGGTTTAGGTGTGAATTTAATTAGTGTCTTTATATATAAAATCACCATAATGTTAATTTTTTATCTGTAAGTATGTCTTATTTATTTCATGTGGTTTATTTATTGTTAATTATATGTTGACCGATCCTCGTTGTAAGCATTATCATAAGGCTATGATCATCAAATTAACGCAACTTGTGTTGGTGATTTGTTAAATATAAAAAACATAATGGTATTCTAGGGAGAATCAAATGTTAAATAATAAAGTTTCAAAAGCAGTTCGCTTAGCGATTGCTTTTGGTGCAGTATCAACAGCTGCATTTTCTGCAAGCACAACAGCTGCAGAGGAAGGTCTTGAAAAAGTTGAGCGTATTCAAGTTACAGGTTCTCGTATTAAGCGTACAGACCTAGAAACTTCTAGTCCAGTCACTGTAATGACTGCTGAAGAGATTAAATTAAGCGGTTTCACTCGTGTGGAAGATATCTTGAATCAGTTGCCACAAATTGAAGCTGCTGAAAGTTCATTTTTAGCCAATGGCGCCACAGGTACTGCGACTGTAGATCTACGTGGTTTAGGTTCAAATAGAACATTAGTACTAATTAACGGCCGAAGAATGCAAGCGGGTAGTATTACCTCTCAGGTTGCAGATATAAACCAAATCCCTTCATCGTTGATTAAGCGAGTAGATGTTCTTACTGGTGGTGCTGCGGCTATATATGGTGCTGATGCTGTTGCTGGTGTTGTTAACTTTGTGATGGACGACCAGTTTGAAGGTATTTCACTCAACGTAGGTACTTCAGGTTATCAACATAATAATGATAACAAATACATCCAAGGCTTGATGGATGAAAAAGACTTCAACTATGATACAGGTAGCACTGGTATCGATGGCAAATCTTACAGCATAGATTTCACTGTTGGTGGTGCATTTGATGGAAGCAAAGGCCATGCCGTTGGTTATGTAACTTACAACCGTCAAACTGAATTATTACAAGGCTCTCGAGATTACTCATCGTGTGCATTAGATAAAGCAGGTCAAGCTTGTGGTGGTTCTGGTACCACTCCAAATCCATTTTTCGATATCTACCCAGTAGTTGACGGCGAAGTTGATTACAAGCAAAACTTTTATGGATACTTAGATCCAAATGGTTCTGGGTTTAGAGAAGATGATGGTTATCGTTACAACTATGCCCCAGTTAATCACTTTTTAAGACCAAACGAACGTTTCACTCTGGGTACTTTTATCGATTATGAAATCAACGATACTTTTCGCCCTTATTTAGAATTCTCTTTTATGCATAACAGAACTGCGGGTCAAATTGCAGAATCTGGTACGTTCTATAATGATGAAATTTTATTTGACTACAATAACCCTTTATTGTCTGATACTCAAAAGCAACAGCTACAAGGTTTGTTTAACCAAGATGGAAGTGACCAGTTTGTTGCATATATTGGTAAACGTAACATTGAAGGTGGTCCACGTTCTGATAATCTAGAACATTCTTCATACAGAATTTTAACGGGTATGGAAGGTGAACTAAACGATAATTGGTCATATGATGTTAGTTATAATTATTCTGCAACGACGTCTAGCTCAGTATATAAAAATGATTTACTTGCACCAAAAATAGCTCCTCGTGTTGGTGCTGTAGATACTGAATGTGCTCAAGATGATGGTTGTTTATATTACAACGTATTTGAACTTGGTGGAGTAACACCTGAACAAGCAGCTCAACTTGCTGGTGTTGGTACTCAAACTGGTTTAGTTACTCAAGTTATATACAGTGGTTATGTTAGTGGTGAGTTCGATTGGACATTACCTACGGCTTCATTACCTGTAGGTGCGGTATTTGGTGTTGAACGTCGTGAACAAGACTATGAGCGTGTATCAGATACTGTTTATGAAGAAGGTCAATTATTAGGTCAGGGTGGTCCTTCACCAAGTCTATATGGCGTAATTGATGTAAACGAAGTTTATGGTGAGTTACAAATTCCAGTATTAGATAATTTAAATGTATCAACTGCAGCACGTTGGTCAGATTATTCAACAACTGGTTCGGACACAACCTACTCAATTGGTGTTGATTACACTCTTGCAGATACTTATAAGTTCAGAACTAGTTTTGCGAAGGTTGTGCGTGCTCCTAATATTGGTGAACTATTCGCAGCTCAAAGTCTTGGTTTGTGGAGTGGTGCAGATGGTTGTGCTGGTGATCCAGCAGCAGCAGATGCAGCTGACAGACCAACTTACTCTGCTAGTCAATGTGCCAATGCTAGTGTAAGTGCTGATCAATACGGTAACATTGGTGAATCACCTGCTGGACAATACAATGAGTTAGCTGGTGGTAATCCTGCGCTTCAACCAGAAGAGGGTGAAACGCTTACCATTGGTTTAGTAGCTTCTCCTTTTGAAAACTTTAACTTCTCTGTAGATTACTTCAAAATTGAGATTGAACAAGTTATAGGTGAAGTTGGTGCTGAGCGTATACTTAACAACTGTGCTGAAACTGGCGATGCATTTTTCTGTAACAACATTACTCGTAGCCCATCAGGAAGCCTTTGGTTAGGTCAAGCAGGTTTTGTAACCAACCTTAGCGATAACATTGGTGGTAGAACATGGGAAGGTATTGATGCTACAGCTGCATATTCAATGGATCTAGAAAATGCAACTTTGAAGTTTGACATCAACGGTTATTACAGCATGAAGAAAGAGGTTGAGCCTATCCTAGGTGATTCATCTTTAGCATATGACTGTGCTGGTAATATTAATTCAGACTGTTTTGCTTCACCAAAATGGCGTCATACTTCTAATATTAACTACATCCGTGACGATTGGCGTATAGGCGCTAAATGGCGCTATTACGGTGGTATCGATTATGATGGTGTTGATGATAAATCTTTAGTTGAAAATGGCGGGATTGGTTCTTATAGTTTCATCGATTTATCTGGTACTTACTCATACAATGAGCATGTTACATTTACAGGTGGTATTAATAATATCTTCGATAAAGAGCCTCCAATGGTGGGTAACACAATTGCTAGTAATGCAAATACTGTTGCTGGTTTTTATGATACCTTAGGCCGATTTGTACATGTTAGCTTTAACTTAAAGTTCTAACAAAATAGCTACAAAAATAAATGAAAGCCCATACTTGGTATGGGCTTTTTTTTTGAAAAATTTTAAAAATTGGCTAAAGAGCAGGATGATTTTGATTTCTTGTTAATTAACTTCTAGAGAAAAAGATATTTATTAGTAATGATATTTTGCGGTTGTAGCTGTATTTGATTAGTTTAAAAATACGGTCTAGTCATAAATGCTTGGTTTTTCTTGTGTGAATGTAAAGCAAAGACTTAAATTTGATTACTTTTGTTTTTATTGTTAATGCTGTGTTGACCTTTAACTTCATCTAGGATTATTATAGGAACTTAGCAAGTTTATAAACTTCTTGTTAAATAATAAAAACATAATAGTGTTCTAGGGAGAATCACATGTTAAACAATAAAGTTTCAAAAGCAGTTCGCTTAGCGATCGCTTTTGGTGCAGCATCTACAGCTGCCTTCTCTGCAAGTACATTTGCTGCAGAAGAAGAAAATGCAGACAAAGTAGAAAGAATTGAGGTTACGGGTTCACGTATTAAGCGCTTCTCAGAAGTTTCTCCAACACCAGTTACGACTATCACAGGTGTTGAATTGACTAACGCTGGTATTACCAACGTAGCAGATTTATTACAGAAGCTTCCATCTTCAGGCGTTGGCTCTGCCCCAACAACTACAACAAATACAATTTTTGGCGCAGGTATTAATACAACTGACTTACGTCAATTAGGTGAAGGTCGTACCCTTGTTCTTGTGAATGGTCGTCGTTATGTAGGTGCATCGGTTGATAACCCTGCAGTCGACTTAAATGGTATTCCGACTGAAATGATTGAGCGAATGGATATCGTTCACGGTGGTGCATCAGCGGTTTATGGTTCTGATGCCGTAGCCGGTGTTGTAAATATTATTTTGAAGAAGTCTCAAGATACTATCGATTTTAATTACAAAAAATCTATGCCTGAGCAAAGCGGTGGTGGTTCTGAGTTTTTCTCATTCACTTTTGGTGGCGAAGGTGAGAAAACTAGCTTCATTACAAGCTTATCTTATTCTGAAACAGAGCAATTAGAAGCACAAGATCGGGACTTTCTTAGAAATCCTATCAACACGATGCTAAACCCTGATAATGTCGATGATAAAGATGGTATTCCAGCGAGAACCTATGCCAAATATCAAGGACTACAAACATTAGGTGCATATGATCGTGCAGGCGATGCATTTTTACCAGGTGGTCAATATGTTTTTGGTGATAATGGGGAATTAATTCCTTTTGAAACCGGAGGCATGACCCAGCCAGCTCCTAACCCTCAAAACCGTTACTATGGCGATGAGTTTTCAAATGGTTATAAATTTATAGAGCACCAAGATTTAGCAACGCCACTTAACCGTTTTAATGTGTTTACAAATGTAGTAAATCAGTATCACGATGAACATTCGATGAATTTCGAAATATCTTTCTCTAAAGCAAGCGCTTATGCTGAGAGTAGCCCAATCTTTTTGGCTGAACGTCTGCGTGTTGACAATGCTTTTTGGCATCCAGATGCAAAAGCACAGTTTGCTGATGCGGGACTTGATCCTGACGATACAATTAGAGTTAATAAATTGGCATCAGGGTTTGGTAATCGTACTTATGAAGATGACCGTACTTCTTTTAATACAACTCTATCTTTCCAAGGCTTATTGTTAGACGAATATGATTATGAAGTTTACTTTAGCTACGGTCGTAATAAAAATGATACAACGTGGAATGGTGAGTTTTTTGAAGAAAACTTCAGCAAGGCTATTGATGCTGTATTGGTCGATGGTGAAATACGTTGTGCTAACCGCGATACTGATGGAAACCTTTTAGGTGCTTTAAACGGTTGTCAACCACTTAGCTTGTTTGGTTTAAATGGTGCTTCACAAGAAGCATTAGATTATGTAACAACCTCTGCTTCAATTTCAAAAGTTAAACAGCAACAAGTAATTGGTGGTGTTATCTCTGGTTATGCTTTTGATATGCCTGCGGGTGGAGTTTCTTTTGCACTTAGTGCTGAACATCGTAAAGAAACAGGTTCTAACGAGCCTGGTGCTGCTATGCAAAATAACTTAGTATTTGGTAACTTTGTTAAAGCTTGGGATGGTGAATTTACAGTTGATGAAATCGGTATTGAAACTTCTATTCCTTTATTAGTGGATGCGCCGTTTGTTGACTCTCTAAGCTTAGAGCTTGCTGCACGTTACATGGATTATTCTTCAGTAGGTGATAATGTTGCTTGGAAAGTTGGTTTCAACTACGCCATGAATGATCAACTTCGTTTCCGTGGAACAAAGTCTAAATCAGTTCGTGCTCCATCACTATCGCAGTTGTACTCAGCAGGTACTCAGTCGTTCGCTTCTTATGGCGATCCTTGTGATCAAACACGCATAGCAACGGCTAATGACTCTAAAAAAGCTAACATAATAGCTAACTGTAAAGCCGCTGGCATTCCTAACCCAGGAATTCTTGACGGTGATTGGAGACCTTCACAGGATTGGCGTGAAGTTACACCGCCAAGTGTTAACTCAGGTAACCCTGATTTACAAGAAGAGACATCAGATGATACTTTATTTGGTGTGATTTATACGCCAACAGAAAATATCACTTTGATTGCTGATTATTGGAGTTTTGATGTTGAAGATGCAATAAACTCTCTAGGTGCGCAACGTGTAGTAAATGATTGTTATGAAGCTTCAAGTCTTGATAACAGCGCGTGTGGTTTAGTTGACCGCGACCCAACAACTCTAGATATTTCTCTTGTTCGTAATGGGCCTTATAACTTAGCATCTTATGCATTAAAGGGTGTTGATTTAGAAGGTAACTATAAGTACGAAACTGAGTTTGGTTTATTTGATGTTCGCTTACTTGCAAGTTACTTAGAACACAGAGAGTTCAATACTGATGTTTCAAGTGAAAGCTATGAAATGACACCAACTGTTGGTGAAGTTAGATACCCACGCTGGCAAGGTAATTTAACAATTGGCTACAGCTATGAAGACTTATATGTTGGTATGGTTGGTAAATACCGCCATGCGACTGTTCTTGATAGAGAGTGGACAGTAGAAAATAATGATTATAACGATGTACCTTCTTATACTGAGTGGGATCTAAATGCACGTTATAATGTTAATGATATGGTTGAGTTACGTGCTGGTGTTGCTAACTTATTCGACGTTACACCACCAAGGAATCCTGGAACTTATGATGATGGTGAGTTCTTTGATGTGTATGGTCGTCGTATCAACATTGGATTAAACATCCGTTTCTAATATATTTAGATAATGAAAAGGGCTGATACTTATCAGCCCTTTTTTATTTTCTAAAAAATAATCAGGCAATCTATAATTTTTTATGTTCTCAAACATCATTAATGCGTCTTCGTAAAGTAATAAACTTTTTGTTAGAATTACACTTATTAAATTTTTTGTACCTTTGATGACCTACACCCTCAGACCCTACCAGAGCGAGGCGGTTGAACGCACCGTTTTACATTTTAGAAAAACTATCGAACCTGCCGTTATTGTGTTGCCTACGGGGGCGGGTAAAAGTTTAGTGATAGCTGAGCTTGCGCGTATTGCTAAACAAAAAATATTGGTGTTGGCGCACGTAAAAGAATTAGTTGAGCAAAATGCTCAAAAATATAAAAGCTTTGGTCTTGAGGCGAGTATATTTTCCGCAGGACTCAAAGAGAAGTCGTTAATCCACCAAGTTACTTTTGCCAGTGTGCAGTCGTTATCGCGTAATCTAAATAAACTTAATGAGCACTACTCATTACTTATTATTGATGAGTGTCACAGAGTAAATGGCGAAAAGAAAAGCCAATACGGAAAAGTTATTAATGCACTTAAATCTCACAACCCTGAATTAAAAGTATTAGGTTTAACCGCGACGCCTTACCGATTAGGGCTAGGCTGGATTTATCAGCATCATTACCATGGCTTTGTGCGTGGTAATAAGGAAAGCCCATTCAAACGCTGTATTTTTGAATTACCTTTGCGTTATATGATCAAGCATAACTACTTAACTCCCCCTAAAGAGGTTGATGCTGCAATTAGCCATTATGACTTTTCATCTTTAACTAGCAATGCATTTGGGCAGTATAGTAATGAGGATATGAATGCGCTGTTAAAAAAATCGACCCGTGCAACTCAAACAATTCTGCAGCAGGTTATTCAATATAGTGAGAAGCGTCATGGCGTGATGATATTTGCCGCAACGGTTATGCATGCACAAGAGATAATGACTTATTTACCCCAGGAGCACAGTGCGCTGATCACCGGAGATACTCCCAATAGCGAACGCGATAAAATAATTAAACAATTTAAAGCTAAAAAATTAAAGTATTTAGTGAATATATCGGTACTGACAACGGGCTTTGATGCTCCCCATGTTGATTTTATTGCTATTTTACGGCCCACAGAGTCAGTAAGTTTATACCAGCAAATTGTCGGTAGAGGTTTAAGGTTGGCTGAGGGTAAAGATGATTGTTTAGTAATTGACTATGCGGGCAATGGCTTTGATTTATTTTACCCAGAGGTGGGTGATAAAAAAGGCGATAGTGATAATGAACCCGTGCAAGTGCTGTGTCCTGGGTGTGGCTTTGCCAATATATTTTGGGGTAAAACAGACGCTGATGGCAAAGTAGTTGAGCACTTTGGTAGGCGTTGCCAAGGCTTATTAGAAGACGATAATGGGGTAAGCGAGCAATGCGATTATCGTTTTCGTTTTAAAGAGTGTGAGCAGTGCGGCGCACAAAATGATATTGCTGCTCGAAAATGCCATAACTGTGGTGCTGTGATGGCCGATCCTGATGATAAGCTTCGTAATGCGTTAAACCTTAAAGATGCATTAGTACTTCGTTGTAGTGGCTTGAGTGTGACTAAACTTAAAGAGCAATTGTTAAAAGTTACTTATTTTGATGAAGACGGAGCCAGTTGTGATGAAGTTTTTGATTTAGCAAACAAAGGATCACAGTATTACTTTAATAAGCAATTTGGTAAGCGTGTAGGGCAGGGACAGTCACCAATTGAATTTATCAGTGCAGAGCAAGTTATAAAAGCCCAGTTTGATTTAATACCACCGGATTTTGTGATTGCTCGAAAAAGTAAAAAGTATGGCTGGAAAGTAGCAGATAAACTTTTTGATTATAAAGGAAACTTTAGAAAAGCAAACCAGCTAAGCCGATAGGCTAAGCTGGATATCTCATTCATCATGAAATTAGGGTTATACTTCTTCTGCGTCTAATCCCCAACCATCGCCATAACCATTTAAGCTATTAGCGATACTTTCAATATATTGTTCTGCTTGGCCTAAAAGTGCATGCTCTGGAACCATTTGTACATGGGCTATTACCTCCCAAACACCGGTATCTTTACATTTCTCAACATCAGCAGTTTGCACTAATGCATCGTTTACAATCTCAGTTGCAAATTTTTCGGCATCAGCCTGTTGTTCAAATAAAATGTAAAAATCAATTTGTTGCATTTTACTTAAATCTACACCGGCGGCGGAAATTTCAGCAAGAAGCTGGCCATTATCATCATCAGGAAATTGCATTTAAAACTCATAAATTAGTGTTTATTCATTAGCACTATTGTAACCAAAATAAATCATTAAAGCGCAAGAATTTTTAGTTAAGCTCAAAGCGGTTTAAAAGATTCGCATAGAGCCAGCTAATATTTTAGACGCTGATAATGATTAAGTTAATGTTAGGCTCATTATCGCTATGCTATTATTGTGTCGTTAATTTGTTGTTTTTTATGGGTACATAGTAAGGATGATTACTTGTTCAATCAGTTTTTAAAATCCGTTATTTGTTTTTGCTTGTTTTTGAGCTTTTTCGCTATTGCAGCTGACAATATAATTGAAGATTATGAAATAAAAGGAATTAGTGGAGAGTTAGAAAACAACGTTGCTCTTTATTTAAAACCTTTAGTGGGTGAAAAACCAACGCGCTCACTGCGTCGTTACGCTAAATCGCAAGTTGAAGATAGCTTAAAGGCATTAGGTTATTACAGTTCAAATGTGACTATCGATTTTAATAAAGATGAGCGTGAGCTTGTTGCAACTATTGATCGCGGCTCCGCAACCCGTATTGAGACGCTTAATATTAGCGTTAACGGGGAAGCTAAACATGACCCATTAATTCAGCAAGTTATTGAAAGTTTAGAGTTAAAGCAAGGCGATATTTTAAATCATGGAATGTATAGCGCAGCCTATAAAAAAATTGAATCCGTTTTGTTGGAGCATGGATACTTTGACGCAAAATGGCCTGCCCGAAAATTTGAAGTGTCATTAAAAAAACACAGCGCTATTATTACCTTTACCATTGAAAGTGGTGTGCGTTATCGCTTTGGTGATGTGTTAATTACCAATCAAAGCCCAGCAGAAAAATATATTCGCTCTTTAGCCCCGTTTGAAATGGGTGAGCACTATAAAGCATCTAAGATTGCTGACTACAACCTAGATTTATCGAGCACTCCTTATTTTACAAGCGTGCGTGTTTACGCTGATATTTCAGCTAGAAAAAACAGCCAAGTGCCAATTAAAGTGGACGTATTACATAAGCCCGCGAATAGCTACGAAATTGGTGGCGGGTTCAATACCGAACTGGGTCCAAAGGTACGGTTTAAGTGGAGTAAACCATGGATCACGGAGCAAGGACATTACCTAGAAAGCAATCTTAATATTGCAAAAAAACAACAAGATATTTCTATGGCGTATACCATCCCTGTTAATAATCCGAATGATGATTTATGGCGTTTATCAGCAGGCTATAAGCTCGAAGATGAATTAGCCGACAATATTTACAGTGAAATTTTAACAGCGCAGTTGCAAAGGCAATGGCTCACCGAGCAAAAATGGATAAGAACTGCATTTATCAGGCGCGAGCAAGAAACCTATCGGATTGGCGACGGGCTAGAACGCACCACAGAAATGTTATTACCAGGTGTCAGTTATGCCCGAAAGCAATCGAAGGGAGGAACCACCCCTTATTCGGGAGAGCAGTGGTCTATATCGGCAGAGTTTGGTCTCGATAGTGTACTCTCTAGTACCAATATTGTTAGGGTGCAATTACAGCATGCATGGTTGCGCACTTATCTTAATAAGCACCTTGTGTTTTTAAAAGCAAACTTAGGGGCCATGTTAGTTGACGATATTAACAATGTTCCATATTCATTAAGGTTTTATGCTGGTGGCGATCAAAGTGTGCGCGGCTTTGCTTATCAATCAATCTCACCAGAAAATGACAATGGGGATCGCATCGGCGGTAAATATTTAATCGCGACGACTGCTGAATATAATTACCAATTTGCCAAAAACTGGCGAGCAGCGTTGTTCGTGGATGGAGGGACCGCGACCAATGATTTTTCTGAGCAATTTGAAATAGGTGCAGGGTTTGGTTTTCGTTATTTAACGCCTATAGGACCAATAAGAATAGATCATGCGTGGGGGCTCACTAAAGAAAGCAAAAGCACTCGTTTAAGTATTACCATAGGGCCGGAAATTTAATGTCTGTATTTAAAAAAGTCACTGCAGCACTTAGCACCTTAGTTGTTGCTGTATTAGTGACATTGTTTTGTGTTGTTTTTACAGCTCCTGGTAACCAGCTAATTGCTTATAGCGCCAATAAGTTAGTTGACGGCTTAAAAATTGAAATAAAAAACGGGCGTTTTTTATATAATGATGCGTTTAATTTGCGCTTTGAGCGTGACGGTTTATTACTTGATGCTCAGCAGCTTAAATTAGATTTATTTTGGTGGCACTGCGATGGTATATGTATTGATAACTTAAGTGCTCGGTCTATAAAACTAAATTTACCAGCATCGTCATCTAATTCTCCTGATACATCTAGCGAACCGCTGGAACAAATCAGTTTGCCATTTAATATTGCACTTAAGCGTTTATCGGTCACTGAGTTTGTGTTAAATCACACAAGTGCAAACGTAGTTGTTAATAATGTGGAGGTTGCTGCAAAGGCACAAGGTGCTGATATTCAAATTAAAAACGTGAACATTCCGAGTGTTTTAATCGCGTTAAAAGAGCAGCCTGGAGAAAATACAGCCAGTTCTACCCCAATTACAGAGTTACCAGCATTACCTAATATCGCATTTATGTCGCCACTCAATATTTATCTAGAACAGTTTAATATTGTGCAGTTCACGGTAAAGCAGGGCGAACAGCAAAATATAATAAATAATATTGCGCTACAAATGAAGCTAATAGGTTCTGAGATTAACGTTGCTTCATTGTCTGCAAATTATCAGCAGTGGCAGCTTAATACAGCACTAAGCGCAAAGCTTAAAGGCCGCTTACCAATTAATGGCGATATCAGCCTAAAAGGGCATGGCTATGATGCCAATATGCAAATAGGCGGAGACTTAGAAAAGCTCAATGTAGATATAAAAAGCAGTGAATCATTTCCTTTTGAACTAACTGCTACGGCTAATCTTAAAAAACCAAATTATCCATTTAGTGTTAATGGCGGTTTAGAGCAGTGGATTATCGAAACAGCAAGTAAAGAGTTAAAGATAACCGACGTAAAATTAACCGCGCAAGGCAATGCTAACGATTATCAGTTATCGTTATTTGGTAATAGTCAGTTAGGTGCTTATCCAACTGTGAATTTTAACAGTCAAATTAATGGCTCACTGAGCGAAGCAAACTTAAAAAATTTAGCCCTTAAAGCGAATGAGAGCCAAGCTACTATCCAAGCGAATATCGACTGGCAAAATGGGGTTAGTGCTAACTTTAGCGGCGCGCTATCGAGTTTAAAAGCGCAATACCTCACTGACACACTTACCAGTGATATTTCAGGGCAGTTTAAAGGGGCATTTGTTACCAGTTCAAATAGCTGGAAATTAAGTATGGATGACACCCAATTAAGCGGGTTACTAAATGATGTACCGCTTAATTTTGCTGCTCAATTTAACTTAAATGATGAACTTAAAGCCACTGTAAATAAATTTAACCTTAGCAGCGGCACAAACAGGTTAACCTTAACAGGCGAAGTTGATCAGCAATGGCAGATTAATGGGGCTATTGCGCTGCAAAGTAATGATGATGCAAAGCTTCCGTTTATTGCTAATGGTAAAGCCGATTTAAGTATAAGAGGCGAGCGGTTGACGCCTGCAGTTGATTTAGCGTTAAAGCTAGAGCAGTTTATTTATGACGAAATTAATATTAATAAGTTGGCGTTAAAAGCACAGTTAGACACCGCTACCGATTGGCAAACAGATATCAGCGTTAGTCTTGATTCAGCGCGTGTTATGCATCATCAAATTAATAAAGTGGAAATAGTCGGCAGTGGTGATAAAACCGATCATCAACTGAGTGCATCTATTGATGCTGATGCTGGGGCTGCCTCGTTTGAACTAAATGGCAAACTCGCTAACGCGATTTGGCAAGGTGAACTCAGTAATATTAGCGTAAGTGATAAAACGCTTAGCTTTGAAAATGCTAAAGATATAGCTGTAACTATAGATTCGAAAACGGGCGACTTTGATGTGAGTGCGCATTGTTGGCAATCGAGTAATAGTAAGTTATGTATTGATAGATTAAATCAAACCCGCGAATTAGGCCAGCTTAACGTAAAACTGGCCAATCTTGCATTGCGAGAGCTAAAACATTGGTTACCAGAGAATGTAATAACACGTGGTGATATAGCGGGAGACTTTGCTGCTAATTGGCAAGCAGGCACACTTAAAACTCTACGCGCTAATTTAAATTCATCAGGGCTTAACGCGGTACTTATTAACGAAGAAGATCGATTTAAGCTACCTATAGAAACGCTAAACATAAGCGCTTTTTCTGATGCTAAGGTTGGTCAAATAGAAGCTAACATAGAATCGAGTGTTTTGGGTAAAGTAACGACTAAAGTTGATATTGATGATATTCAAAATAAGCAAACGCTTAACGGTAATATTCAAATTGATAAAATTTTATTGTCTGATATACAGCCATTTTTAAATACGTTCGAGCAGCTTAATGGCGCCATTCGTGGGCAAGTTGCATTAGCAGGCACACTAAAAGATCCTTTGTTAGAGGGAAATTTAAACATAGAGAATATCAACCTAGAAGGTGAACAACTGCCTGTTGCCCTTAAAAACTCGAACATTAATGTGGCGTTTAATAAGTCCACCGCCACCATTGAGGGAGATTTAAATGATCCTCAAGGCGGACAGGTAAAATTAACGGGGAATGTTGATTGGCAAGGTGAACAACCAGCTGTAAATATGAATATAGTCGGCAGTGAGTTTTTTGTAAGAGCGCAACAAGGCGTGGTGTTTAAAGTATCACCAGAGTTAAAAATAAGTTTAGCTGACAATGCACTTAAGCTGGCAGGTGATGTTGTAGTGCCTTATGGTCGAATAGAAATTGAAGAGCTGCCAGAGGGGGCTGTACAGGTTAGTGATGATGAAATAATTTTGGATCAAACTACGCAAAATACTAAAAAAGCCCCATTTAACTATGATATTGATTTAAAAGTAACGGTTAAAAATGATGTCAGAGTAGCCTCATTTGGACTTGAGTCTAAAGTAGTGGGTGATATGGATATCAAAATGAGCCAAGACTCAC
This sequence comes from Pseudoalteromonas sp. S1612, assembly GCF_005887175.1. Classification (GTDB taxonomy): domain Bacteria; phylum Pseudomonadota; class Gammaproteobacteria; order Enterobacterales; family Alteromonadaceae; genus Pseudoalteromonas; species Pseudoalteromonas undina. The sequence continues at coordinate 21,758 of NZ_PNDH01000003.1, forward strand.
CCATTATTGCCATTGGTGAGCTTAATTTAATTGAAGGAACTTACTTGGCATTTGGTCAAGACTTAATAATTAGAACCGGGCAAATTGGTTTTAGTGGCGCAATAGATAAGCCTCATTTAAATATTAAAGCCATTCGCAACCCAAATAATACCGCCGATGGTGTTATTGCAGGTGTTACTTTAACTGGCAGTGTTGAGCAACCAAATTTAAAAGTATTTTCAGAGCCGGGCATGGACCAAGCACAAGCCCTAGCGTATTTGCTGAATGGTCAACCATTAGGAGATGGCGACAGTTCAACGGATGCAATGTTAACTCAATTACTACTTTCTCAAGGAGTGAGCCGAAGCGAAAGCTTAGTGTCTAAAGTCGGTGAATCGTTTGGCTTGTCAGATGTGAGCTTAAGCTCTAAAGGTAGTGGCGAGCAAACAAAGGTAGAAATATCAGGTTATTTAGCACCGAGTTTGCAGGTTAAATATAGCGTGGGGGTATTTGAGTCGCTCAGTGAAGTGGCAGTGCGTTATCAGCTAATGTCGAAGTTATATATAGAAATAACCAGTGGCCTGTATCAAAATGTCGACATACTGTATAAATTCAATTGGGATTAACCTTTATCTACCAATACCAATACCAATAATAAAAAGGAAAAGGTATGAAAAAATTCGTAATCACTATTATAGCGTCGGCTTTGCTCGGCGGATGTGTCCAGCAAAGCACTTTGCCATCAACGCCAGTTAAAAGCCTAACCAGTAGTGAGATTATTGCTGCTACAACAGATGAGCAATGGCGATGGGTAGATCCTGAGAATATTTTAAAACTAACCCTACCTACCGGTGCTGCGTATATTGAGCTCAATCCAGCGCTTGCGCCAAAACACAGTGCCAATATTAAAAAATTGGCACGACAGGGCTTTTATCAGGGCACTCATATTTATCGTTTTGTGGAAGGGTTTGTTGCTCAAGGTGGTGATAGCACGGGTAAAAAGTTAACTAAAACCAAAAATAGCACAGTACCTGCCGAGTTTTATTTAACCACCAATAAGCCGCTTATGATCACTGAAATGGGTAGGGATGGCTATGCACCAATAACCGGGTTTTTAAATGGTTTTGCGGTGGCGCAAAATGAAACGCGTGATCAAACATGGCAAATTCATTGCCATGGTGTATTTGCAATGGCGCGCGGCAACGATATTAATAGTGCCAGCACGGAATTTTTTGTCACCATAGGGCAAGGTCCACGTTATTTAGACAAAAACATCACCGTATTTGGGCGAGTACTTACAGGTATGGCACATTTTCACCAGTTAGCGCGCACACCTGAAGGTGGTAGCGAGTTTAACCCCATTACAGATTTACAAGTATTAGCCGACGTTAGCAGCGATAGCAGCCGATTTAAAGTAATGAAAACAGACTCAGATGCATTTAAACAGTTAATCTCAGCACGAGGTAGTCGTAGCGAGGAATGGTTTGCGTATAGCCATAATTACATTGATGTGTGTGGAATGCCAGTGCCAACTAAGCAACTTAACGATTAAAAAAAGGAGCCTCGGGCTCCTTTTTTGCTTAGCTTATTGACGGTTTATTTTTACCGCAAAAGGGGTATCGTTATGATGAGTTGAGCGATATGGATTAATATCAAGGCCGCCACGACGCGTATAGCGCGCATACACTTCAAGCTCTTTAATATTCAATTGAGTGGTTAAGTCGCTATAAATACGCTCCACACATTGCTCATGGAACTCATTATGGGTCCTGAACGAAATTAAATAGCGTAATAATGACTCACGACACACTTGCTCACCAGTATAACGAATAATAATGCTGGCCCAATCCGGCTGTGAAGTAATTAAACAGTTCGATTTAAGCAGGTGACTATGCAAGGTTTCGCTAACCACTTTATCGCTTTGTGATTTTAGAGAATGTGCATCAATATGGTAGTTATCTATTTCAATATCTAACTCATCAATACACTCACCTGGAAGCGGTGTGCAAGGAATACAATTATAATCATCAGCGCTGTATAAGGTCACCTTTACCGGGCTGTTTACCGCATTTGATAAGTCGTCAATTAAATGTTGCTTAACAATTTCAACACTACCAAAGCGGCTTTGGTTAAAACTGTTTAAATAAAGCTTAAACGACTTTGACTCTATAATGTGACTACTTTGACATTCGAAAGTAAATATCGCCACCGCAACTTGTGGTTTGCCTTTGGTATTTAACCAAGATAGTTCGTAACCGGTCCAAATATCTTGGCCTTTGAATGGTAATGCGGCTTCATTAATACTCAACGCGTCGCGATTAAGCTTGCGAGCAATAGGAAAAAGCAAGCTGGGCGTGTATTGATCTACATACTCAGTAGATTGACCAAGTACGCTGCCTTTAAGATCGGGAGAATTGCTGTAATCTGTCATGTTTGCTCTTAAATAGTTACAATGGGGACATTATATCTAAATTAAATGAGTTTCACAGTATGTCTGTTGCAATGCAATTAGCCCAACTTCACCAACGCTTTAGTGAAAAAACCATCAAAAATACACAAAAGCAGCCACTCATCGCCCACGATGAGCAATGGCCAAGCCCTTGTGAAATAGGCACAGCCGATGAGCACGGTATGATTCAATGGCAAGCGATAGTGAGAGAGCCTGCAGGTTCTTTGGCAGATCTCGCTAACGCATTAGAGCTTGAATTTCCTGATGAACTTAACCAGTTTTATGGGCATATGTTTGCTGGCAGTATTTTAGCCAGCGTTGATGGTCATCAAATAGAATTATTACAAGCGTGGAATGAGGATGATTTTGACTTACTGCAACAAAATATCACGGGTCATGTTTTAATGAAGCGAAAGCTAAAGCAAGCGCCAAGTGTTTTTATTGGTTTAACTGATCAAGATGATTTACTTGTTACGGTATTAGTGGAAACAGGTGAGGTGTGCCTAGAGTATGTAGGTAAAAAGCCACATCATGTACTCGCCAAAAACCTCAGTGAATTTATAGCGTCGTTGGCAGTATAATTATAAGGTAATTTTAAGGTGTGATGTTTTAGACATAGCACCTTAAGCATGGGATTTATTGAAAATCCCATGAAATATTAGACACTAAACCACACGGCTCACACCTAAAATCAAATAAACCAAACCACGGCTCAGGTAATTTCCATTCACCTTGGCAACTTGGGCATTTACGCTTAAGCTCCGAGGCTTTATCGACCCCACCTACACGATATAAGTAATAGTAAACAGGCTTTTTAGTTAAAAAGCTGATGCGTTTGCTTATATCTTTACCTCGGCGATACAAATCACTTTGTGTGCTGGCTATTTCCTCTAATGCAGGAAATTCACAGCGAGTTGCGCCATTAATTTGAATTTGATCACACGCTTGCCAGTCTTCTTGCCATTTAATCAGGGTTTTATAATCGCCATTGGCAATTGCTGGAATATTAAATAGCGGAACGGGTAAAAAGTCATCGCCACAATACAGCGGGCTGCAGGTGTGCACATACGTAGTATATAAAATATAGCTTGAGGGATCTTTACAACCATCGGCACCGTTTGAGTGAATGTCTTGACCTATTATTTTCACCTTTGGTGCTAACAAGCCAGCACCATGAAGCTTCTCAACACTGTGCTTTACAAATGCACTGTTGTTAAGAGGGTGCATAGCGTCTTCGGTCGGACACATAACGCGTGTTATAAAATAGCCATCTTTTAACACCGTAGGAAATTCTTCTCCAATGATTTGGCCATTAAAACGTAATGCATTTACCAAGCGGTTTATTGCTTGCTCGGCTTGCTCTAAGGTGGTGTCTTGGTAGCAATCAAATGTTAAATCAACAACAAACATTTATAGTCTCAAATTATTTTGGCGCGAGCAGTGTAAGTAATTGATCTAACTTTTGCTCAATTCTATCTAATTGAGAGCTGTTTTGACCTTCATTACTGGCACTTTGCTTTGGGGTTTTCATTAAATTATAAATTGAATCAGGATTATTCTTATATTGACTCACCGCAGCAATAATAACCGGCATTGGGGTCGGTGTTGTTAAACGACTTTTAGTTAGTGCAACAGTGGGAACTTTGCCTTCATCAAGAAGGACTTTTATAGCTTCAAATACAGCAGCGTTCATTCAATTATAACTCTTTTATAAAGTAAGCTCGCAACATAGACGCTGCGAGCGGGTATGGTATCAATAAAGTGGCTAAGGCACATTAAAATGCGCCATAAAATTAATTATTTTTGACGAAGACGTACGTCTAATTCATCTATTACTTCACTCCAATCGCCATCAACCGCTAGCGATTCGGCAATGAAATGTTGTTGGGCTTCATCCCAAAAGGGAGCATCTTGCAACAAGGTTGTATCGGCAATGGAGTGCGAGGCAATAAATGCATCTATTTGCGCATCCGAATCCGGCAGTCCTAGTTGGGCGAACAAGGTATTAATAGTATGTTTTGTTGTATCCATAATAATGCTCCTAAATGAATTAATATGTATTAACTCTAGGGGGGAATGGTATATCTAGCCAGTTTAACCCTTACTGAATCTATGCTTTATTTACTCAATAGTAAGTCGCTAAAGCATGATCTGACTCAATGCAGTGGATGAGCGTACTAACTAAAATGTAAATTCGCTTATTTGTCTCACTTAGGTATATAGTTATATAAGCATTTGGTCATCGTTGTAGTTCAAAATTAATCCCTTATGCGTTACTTGGCGTAACGATGGGGGTGTAAAATAACAAAGGAAATAAAATGACAGCCACAGCAGAATCGACAGACGCCTTTAGTGTTCAGCATATTGCACCAGAGGATATAAGCACAGCAGCCAGCCTAATTTATCAGGCATACCAAAACGATCCTATTTTACAAACTCTGCTAGAGTATAACGAAGACAACCCGCTCGATTATGAAAAAAAACTACGTGCACTTATTCGTGAAGAGCTCAGTAGCTTTTGGCAAGAGAAGCAGCCTTTAATTGGCCTTTACCGTAATGATAAATTAAAAGCGGTTGCCTGTGTGTTTGAGTCAAATAGCCAATTACAAGCTGAGCGTTATTGGCATTGGCGATTAAAACTGATGCTAAGTGCAGGTTATTTACAAACGAATCAATTAATTGAAAAAGAAAAAACCATTCGTGACGCCTTAAAGCCGCAAGGGAATTATTACTTTTTAGCGTTTATTGCGGTTGATCCACACTTTCACGGGCAAGGGTTTGGTCGCACTTTACTTAAAGGTTTAGATGGCTTAATACACGATAATCCTGAGTCTTCTGGTATAGCGGTATTTGTGACTCGTGACGAGCATACGAAATTTTTTAAATCGCAAGGCTTTGAGCACTTTAAACAACTTTCATTTAACCAAGTTAAGGGTGAATTACTATTTAAAGTTGCTAATGCTCAATAAAGGTAGTTGTTCATAATGGCGTATCTGTAAGCCTATGTTCCAAATCGGGCACACCGGTGTGAGATATATCCTACATTAGTGTGCTCTTTGTCAGTTTAAATCCATTATTTATCCGTTTATAAGCATCAAGCTTCTGTTATTTATAGCTATTTTAGTTTTTTCAATTTTGTGACATTAAATTTTTTAGTTTTCCTCACTATTATACCCAGCCGTTTGGTTTAAACTTTACTTTGTCAAAACGACATAGCTCAATGACTGAGCTAATGCCATGGATATGGAATCAGGCAGCATAGTAGTGACTAGCAGGAAGCGCAAAGGACAAGTTAACACGGATGCAAGGATGAAACAGGAAGTACATGAAGTACTAAAATAGCTAGGAGCTATTTAAAGGATACCAAGGATGATGCGATAGGACATTGCAAGGAGCGTTAGTTTACGCAGGACGGCCAAGGCGGCAAGAGGATATTGCAGGATGCAATGGAGGGCTAACACGGTAGTTTGCTCGTTCAGTGGATGATAAACAAGGATCAGGTAAAGGATACCTTACAGGATGTTGGCAATTAGGGCGTAACTGAGGTTACGCCTTGGTTTTTTGTTACAAAAATTATATCTTATGTGGTGGCACAACCACACTTTTTAGCTTTTCATCTTCCATGATTAACACTCCCTGATAAGCATTTTCACCATCGCTTGAAAATTCAAAAATAAATTCGCTTTTCATGCCCGGTTTACCACTTTTTAAAATGCCAAACCGACGCTTGCTACAAGCCACACTCATTAGTTGTACCTGCAATTGCTCACTTTGGCGTTTGGCATGAACGTTCGCTGCTTCGGCTATTTTACGATTTAGCCAAAAAAAATAAATTACAGCCCCAATAAGTATGAACGTCCATAAACTAGCCATTTAAGAGAATAACCTTCCAATTGCGCGAGCTAACGTCTCGCTTCTGTTTTCTTTACGTAGTAATGCTAATAAATGTGGGCGAATAGTTGGAATTGCAACTAAATCTGCAAAAATGCTGGGAAATAACTCAGTTATTTTCTCATGGTGCGCACAGTTATCCATAAATACATGCAAACGCTGTGGCTCTTCTAATTGTTTAAAGCAGCGACCTGCAATAGTTAATAAAATGTCTGAGTCTTGCCCAAGCGTAGATTCTAAAGCGCAGTCAACCAGTTGTGCGCTAAGCCCTGTTGCTTGCCCTGATGATATGGCGCGAAGCGCGGCAGAAGCCGTAACCACATCATTATTCTTTAGGGCGGTTTGTCCATAACTTAACATTAACTCACTTAACGTGGGTGGTATTTCGATGTGTTCAAGCATTGCGCTTAATGGTTGTAATACTTCAACAGGTAAATTAGGCCACGCAGCGTGTAAGTGTTTTAAGTTATCAGCATTGTTGAGGCGATAAGCAAAATCAGCAATGCCTTGTAGTGCCACACTTTGCCAATTATCAAAACCAATCTGGCCACTAAAATAAAGCTGGGCATGCTCATAATACTGTGAGGCTGGTTGTTTTAATAACACTTTAACTTGTGCATTAAACGCCGCTAATTTATTAGCATTAGGAGTAAATACGTACGGGTTGTTATCGAGTTTGCCATCGGCTTGTTCGCCGGTAATTTCTGTTCCTAGTGCTTGAATTACCATGTCTGCAAAGTGGTCGCGGCTGGCACTAACGAGTTTACTTTGTTCATCAAGTGGGAATTTTAAAAACCACACATAGGGTTCTTTGCTAGCTTTACTGTCCCAAAATTGAATTGCTAGCCATGCATGGCCTGCTAATGGGTAAGGGTAAGGAACTTGTGCTTGCTCAACAGCTAAAAATTGTTGTTTATCAAGCTTGGTAATATGCCTGCCAATATCAAAAGCACGCCATTGAGTTCCTGCACCGTCTAAAAGCTGGCCTAATGTGGCTATATGTTCACTCATGAATTTCCAACTGTTTTTACTACAAAATTACGCTAATTATACGCCATAGCGACTGTTGAGGGAACAGGGTATAATTGTGCAATATACAAAGTAAAGGGTGATTATGACTGAGCAAACCCAACTCTATTTAACACAATTAACTGCGCTACTTAAAAAGTATCAGCTTTGGCAGAATGAGCCGATTGACTCTGCATTGTTGCATTCAAGCGTCCCTTTTTGCCATGATACGCTTGCATTTGAACAGTGGTTACAGTTTGTATTTATAGAAAAAATTCAACAGATTATTACAATGAAACAACCGTTACCGCGTAATTTTGCGATTGCTCCTATGGCGCAAATGACACTCATTGACAAACCCGCAAGCGAAGAGATTATTTCTTTGCTGACGCAATTAGATTCATTGCTTGGAGAGTCAGATGACTGAACGTCCAGCGCCAGTTGAATACGGCGAACTGAACATTCTCTATCAAGATGAGAACTATGTAGCGATTGATAAACCATCAGGCTTACTTGTTCATCGCTCCTTTTTAGATAAGCATGAAACTCAATTTGCAATGCAAATGCTACGCGATCAACTCGGTCAGCATGTGTTTCCTGTGCACCGTCTTGATAGGCCGACATCGGGTGTGTTGTTGTTTGCTTTAAGCTCAGAAGCCGCGCGTGATATGAATCAGCTGTTTATTGAGGGCACGATCTCAAAGCGTTATTTAGCTTTGGTACGCGGATTTGCGCCTGAATCTGTTTTTTTAGATAAACCGTTAAAAGAAGAACTAGACAAAATTGCTGATAAATTTGCCGATCAGAATAAAGATGCTCAAGAAGCACAAACTCAGTTTAACTGTTTGCATCAAGCTGCGTTGCCTATCCCTATAGGAAAATACCCAACAGTTAGGTATTCTTTGGTAGAGTGTTTCCCTAAAACAGGGCGTAAACATCAAATTCGTCGCCATTTAAAGCATTTGTCGTTACCGATAATTGGCGATGTTAACCATGGTGATAACCAGCACAATCAGTTTTTTAGAGAACACTTTTCTCTTAGGCGATTAATGTTATTTGCCACAGAACTGCGTTTTGTACATCCTTACAGTAATGAATCGATAATAATTAAAGCGCCACTAGGTGATGCAATGTTGAGTATTTGCAAACAGTTAGGGTGGCCAAGTGAAGAAAAGGATTATTAATGGCACATATTAGTATTTTTGTAGGCAGCGTGTACGGTGGTGCTGAACGTTTAAGTGAGCAAATGAGAGATACCATTGAGCAAGCCGGCCATCAGGTAAGCGTATTCGCAGAGCCAAATTTAGAAGATATAAAAAATGCATCGCATATTTTAATTGTTACCTCAACAACAGGCCAAGGTGATATACCTGCTAACTTGGCAGAGCTTTATAATCAGCTTAATAGCACCTTTCCAATGTTAACTAATAAGCCATTTGGCATCGTGGCTATGGGTGATAGAAGCTACGGTGATACGTTTTGCGCAGCAGGGCGTAGTTTTGATGAATTACTACGTGACTTACAAGCTAAACCTGTAGGTAATCGATTAGAAATTGATGCCTGTGAAGACTTTGAGCCTTGGCCTGTCACCGAGCCGTGGTTACAAATTTGGCTTGATAAATTACCCTCTTAAATGCGCAGACTCTAAATGAAAAAATATAAACTGAGTTTAATTGTGCTTGCAGGTGGCTTAGGTAGTCGCTTTGGTGGCAATAAACAAATTGCAGAGATTCCAGGGCTAAATTGCACTATTATGGAGCTGAGTATTATTGATGCGCATGCTGCAGGGGTGACGCAGGTGGTGCTGATCATAAACCAAGCGGTACGCAGTGAAATAGAGCGTACTATTTTGCCCCGATTACCTAGTGATATTGATGTGGTGCTGGTGGAGCAACACATTGAGCAGGTTCCCGAACAGTTTAAAGCAACACTTGCCCAACGGAAAAAACCCTGGGGAACAGGTCACGCTCTGCTGTGTGCCAAAGCCCACATTAATAACCCCGCTATTGTGATCACTGCCGATGACTATTATGGCAAATCTTCGTTTGTATTACTGAGTGAGCACTTTAAAAGAAGCGCTGAATGGGCAATGGTAGGGTATCCGATTATTGATACTCTTTCTGAGCACGGTGGTGTTAATCGTGGGGTATGTAATATTGCGGATGGAAAGCTTGTTGCCGTAACCGAGTATTTGAATATTCAACAACAGTCTGAGCATATTTTTGGCGATAACCCACAGGGTTTACGTGAGAAAATTAGCCCAAACTCCCTAGGCTCGATGAGTTTTTGGGGGATCACCCCTTGCTTTTTTGACTATTTGCAACAAGGCTTTGAAACGTTTTTACAGCAATATAACGTGAATACTCAGCAAGAGTACTACTTACCCGATCAAATCCAGAAAGCTATTAATGTAAAAGCACAGCCTGTATTTGTATACACTGCAAAAGAGCCTTGGTTTGGTGTTACCTATAAATCAGAACTGACAAGCATTGCGGCTACTTTGTGCGCATTACGTCAAGCATAAAGATGGTAGTACCAATTTTATTATAAATATGATCAATCTAGCATGTTAAATAACCCGCTACCTGCGTTAAAAATTATTATCGCCTTGGGCGAAAAGAGTGAAGTAGAAAATGAATACAGTTCCTATAGAAGTTTATTTATCTGAGAGTTTTGGCCTTGACGAGAAGCATGCGAGCATAAAACCCATAGGCAGTGGGCATATAAATACTACTATGTTATTAAGCACTTCGAAGCGGTCACTGGTTGTACAAAAGCTCAATACGGTGGTGTTTCCAAAACCACAGTTACTTGTTGATAATGCGCGATTAATAGAGCAACACTTAACTAAAAAACAACAAGCAGGTGAATTCAATCTAGCAATAGTACGCCATGTAGCGACGACTCAGAATGACTATTTAGTTAATAATGATGATGATACTTGGCGAGCACTTGAGTTTATTGGTGGCAGTTACAGTGAAGATGTGGTTAATACTGCTAGCCAGGCGCAAACAGCAGCTAATGCATTTGGTCAATTTGCGCAAGCGCTACAAGACTTTGACGCGAACAATTTACATGCGGTTATTCCCAATTTTCATAACTTGACCATGCGTGCAGAAGTCTTCAAGCAAGTTGTTAGTACCGATCCTCATAAACGTTTGGCTCATTGTCAGGAAGAAGTTGATTTTTGCCTGTCGCAGCTTTCACTTATCGATGAGCTTAATGCCCTTGAGGGAAAAGTGCCTATTCGTGTGTGCCATAACGATACTAAAATAAACAACATGCTATTTTGCTTAGACTCTAATAATGCAAAAGCGGTGATAGATTTAGATACTTGTATGCCTGGTTATTGGCTTAATGATTTTGGCGATATGGTCAGAACATTTTGCTCTGCAGAGCAAGAAGATTCAACGGCGCTTGAAAAGGTAGGTGTTCGTGAAGATATTTTTGCAGCGATTGTGAAAGGCTATGTTGAGCCACTAAAGGGGGTATTAACGCCCGCCGAGAAACAAAGCTTTTGGTTAGGTGCTAAAGTAATGCCCTTTATGATTGGCTTACGCTTTTTAACTGATTATATAGATGGTGATAATTACTTTAGCGTTAAGCATAAGAGACACAACTTAGATCGCGCAAAAAACCAATTTTCCTTATACAAGGATATAGTAAGTAAGCAGCAGGTCTTAAAGGAGATTTTGACTCAGGTATAAACCCAATTAATTATATTGCTCAAAGCGTTATAACTAAAACTTTGAGCAATATAAATTGAGGTTAAACATTGAAAGTATGTGTTAACTTCCAACATCTCAATTTTTTACTTATTAAGCATCCGCTAGTTTTACACGGATTTTGCTTTTGTCTACTGTGGTTTGATTAAGCGCTTTAATTGCGCCTTTAACTTCAATGTCATTAGGCATTTCTACAAAGGCAAAGCCTTTAGATTGGCCTGTTTCTTTATCGAGTACCAAGTTACAGGTGGTGACTTTACCGTGAGCCGTAAATAACGTACGAAGTTCATGCTCAGTAGTGGCACGTGATAAGTTACGAACTAATAATTTCATATATAACCTAAATAATGGGTTCAAGCATAATTATCTCAAGTAACCTTGCTTTAACCTAACGTTATTTTATAAACAGTAAAAATAACTATTAAAAAACAAAAAACCGCCTAATGGCGGTTTTTTATACATTGCGAGAGATTACTTTACTTCTTTACCCGCTGCTTGTTGATCTGCATGATAGCTTGAACGTACAAACGGGCCTGAAGCGGCGTGTGTAAAGCCAATTTCATCAGCATATTCTTTTAATGCGTCAAATTCAGCTGGTGGCACGTAACGCTTAACGGGTAAGTGATGCTTAGACGGTTGTAGGTATTGCCCTACAGTAAGCATATCAACGTTATGAGCACGTAAATCGCGAAGTACTTCCTCGATTTCGCTAATTTCTTCACCAAGGCCAACCATTAAGCCTGATTTTGTTTTAACCTCAGGATGGGCTTCTTTAAAGCGACGTAATAATTCAAGAGACCATTTATAGTCAGCACCTGGGCGCGCAAGTTTGTATAAACGTGGCGCCGTTTCTAGGTTGTGATTAAATACATCTGGCGGCGTTTCAATTAAAATTTCTAACGCTCTGTCCATACGGCCACGAAAATCGGGCACTAAAATCTCAATGGTAATTTCTGGATTATGCTTACGAATTTCGCGGATACAATCAGCAAAGTGCTGAGCACCACCGTCACGTAAATCATCACGGTCTACAGAAGTAATAACCACATAGCTTAACTTCATGTCTTTAATGGTCAGTGCCAGCTTTTCAGGCTCAGCGGCATCAGGTTTTAATGGGCGACCATGTGCAACGTCACAGAATGGACAACGACGTGTACAAATAGCCCCTAAAATCATAAAGGTCGCTGTACCGTGGTTAAAACACTCTGATAAGTTAGGACACGAAGCTTCTTCACATACAGAGTGAAGGCCATGCTTACGCATTGCTTGTTTTATGCCGTCAATTCGCTCGGTTGACTTGGGTAAGCGAATTTTAAGCCACTCTGGCTTACGGAGCATTTCGGTTTTTTCTGTTGGTAAAACTTTAACGGGGATCAACGCCATTTTTTCTGCGTCGCGTAGTTTTACACCTGGTTCCATTTTGACTGGTTTATTCATTCGTTTTCAAACCCTTCAGTATGCTTAACCTGTGTTGCATTAAGCTTCTTGATCATGTGTTTTACCAGCCCTTCACCTGCAGCTTCAAGGTTTTGAGGGCCATTTAGTTCTTTAGTTTGCACCATATTCATGCCCGCATAACCACATGGGTTAATGCGTAAAAATGGACTTAGATCCATATTAACATTTAATGCCAAGCCATGAAATGAGCAGCCACGACGAACTCGTAAACCTAAAGATGCAATTTTACTGTCGTTAACGTAAACACCAGGGGCATCCGCTTTCGCGTATGCATCTATGGCGAACTCTGAAAGGGACTCAATGATGCACTCTTCAAGCCAAGTAACTAGCTCTCGCACCCCAATTTTTAAACGACGTAAATTAAATAATACATACATCATTTGCTGACCAGGGCCGTGGTAAGTCACCTGTCCACCGCGGTCAACTTTAATCACTTCAATGTCACCTGGGGCGAGTAAGTGCTCATCTTTACCGGCTTGGCCTTGGGTAAATACACTTTCATGCTCTACTAACCAAATTTCATCTGGCGTATTTTCATCACGGGTGTCGGTAAAGTCTTGCATTTTTTGCCAAATCGGCATGTAACGCTGACGACCCAGTTGGCGTACGATTAGGGTGTTTTCGCTCACAACAAATCTCAACTATAGCTTAAAGCATATGGCGCACGTCATCGATATTGCTGATCACGTTGTAAATTTCTTCAATGTGTTTGCCGCTTGTTACTGTGGCTACTAAAGTGACTGACTCATAGTTACCTTTACTGCTCGGTTTTACTTTTGGCGCATAATCACCCGGAGCGATAGGTTGTAACTTTTCTAAAATTTGATCAGTTAAGTTTACGTTTGCTAAACCCATAATTTTAAATGTAAACGGGCAAGGGTACTCTAGGTACTCATCAAATTTAGTGTTTTTAACAGGTTCAACCACGACGGGAACTCCTCAAACAAAAGTGTTGGCTCAACTTATACGTTAAGCTTAAAACTGACAGGCTAATGACAATCTTGAAATGATGTTACTTTTGACCTAAGCCAACGATAGTCATTCAATACGATTGGTATATATGGGGCGCATTCTAGCACTTTTCAAGCAAAAAAAAACGCCTCACAGAAGAGGCGTTCATATTACTTTACTCGTGCTTACATTATTTGTAAGCGTAAGTAGTCATATATTTTGCTGAAGAAGCTACCTTCTTGTATTTCTTCAAGTGTAACTAGCGGATATTGTGCAATATCTTCGCCTTCAAGTTGTAAAAACAGCGTGCCTACTTTAGTGCCTTTAGCTAAAGGTGCTTCAAGCGTATCGTCAAGCTCAAAGTTTGCTTTCAGGTTTTTATGTTGGCCACGAGGGATTGTAATAGGGGTGTCTTCTAAAATACCTAAAGAGACATTCTCTTTGTTACCCATCCAGATGCGTTGCTCTGCAAAACTATCGCCAGCTTTGTAAGGCGTAATTGTTTCAAAAAAGCGGAAACCGTAGTTAATCAGTTTTTTACTTTCAACTTTACGCGCACGCTCACTTGAAGTACCCATAACTACCGCAATTAAACGCATGTCGTTTTTCGTTGCCGAGGTGACTAAGCTGTAACCCGCATCAGATGTATGGCCTGTTTTAATACCATCAACATCTAAGCTTTCATCCCATAACAACGAGTTACGGTTATATTGCTTTATACCATTGTATGTAAATGACTTTTCTTTATATAGTGCATATTCGTCCGGCACATCTCTGATCAAGGCTGCGCCAAGTGTGGCCATATCGCGTGGCGTTGTGTAGTGCTCGTCTGTATCAAGACCGTGACTATTAATAAAGTGAGTATTTGTCATGCCTATCTTTTCAGCATGGGCATTCATTAAATCTGCAAAGGCACTTTCGCTGCCTGCAATATGCTCAGCCATGGCAACACAGGCATCATTACCTGATTGCACAATAATACCGTGATTAAGTTCATCTACACTTACTTGCTTACCCACTTCAATGAACATTTTAGATGATTCAGGAAAGTTTTTTGCCCACGCTCTTTCACTGATAGTTACCATATCGGTGGGTGCGATATTACCCGCATTTATTTCTGTACCAATTACATAACTAGTCATCATTTTAGTTAAGCTAGCAGGAGCAAGTTTTGTATCAGCTTCACCTTCTGCAATCACTTTACCTGTGGTGAAGTCCACCAAAAAGTAACCTTTAGCATTAACTTGAGGAGGGGCTGGAATAATTTGTGCGGTGGCTGAAAAGACGGCGGCAGAACAGACTAAGCCGCAAACACCAGTAAGAATTTTATGTTTAATAGATTTCATCATACTCATTAATGGTTAAAGTTAAAAATATGCATTCTCCCTATTCTAAAGGGCTTACTGAGTGTAAAGCAAGAACGCGTTTTGAAATTGATTTTGTTTTAATGTTTCTAGTACTTGTTGCGCGTGTTGGGCATCTTTTATCGGCCCTAAGTGCAATCTATAAATACCGTCTTTTTCGACGATATTTGTTGGTAATTTATATTGCTCTCGTAGTGTGTGTGCCAATGCTTCTATGTTGGCTAACGTACTACCTGCAGCTACTTGAACATAGGTTTTTCGTGCATGGGTATCTGCAAGGGTAATCGCTTCAAGCTTAACCTGTGCTGTACCGTATTTATGGTAGCCAAGTTTATAGGCTGCAGCATAAGAAAGATCAATGATTCTATCGTCATGAAAAGGCCCGCGATCGTTAACCCGTACTATAACAGATTGGCCATTGGCTGTATTTGTTACGCGCACAAAACTCGGTAAGGGCAAGGTTTTGTGAGCTGCCGTCATAGCGAACATATCGTAAATTTCGCCGTTAGAGGTGTGATAACCATGAAATTTTCGGCCATACCATGAGGCAATGCCCGTTTCTGAATAACCTGTTTCATCGAGCATAGGGGTATAACGTTTGCCCAACACTTCGTAAGGGCGTGTGGTGCTCGCGCTTTTTATAACTTTAGTGACAATAGCATCTTGCATTTCTAATTCAGTTGGTGCTCGAAGAGGCGCTGCATCATGGCGCATGCTGTAACGGCTATTTGAACTGCTACATGCACTTAAAAAGAGGCTAACGAGTGCAATAATTATAAGTTGTTTATAAAGGCGCATTATTTTAAGAGCATCCTTTTATCTGTGGCAATCGACATAATAATGCCAAATGCAGCCATCAAGGTCAC
Source organism: Pseudoalteromonas sp. S1612 (assembly GCF_005887175.1). Lineage (GTDB taxonomy): Bacteria > Pseudomonadota > Gammaproteobacteria > Enterobacterales > Alteromonadaceae > Pseudoalteromonas > Pseudoalteromonas undina. The sequence goes on from NZ_PNDH01000003.1 coordinate 37,449, forward strand.
CATTGAGGTGCCGCCATAACTAATTAATGGTAAGGGAACACCTACAACAGGTAATAAACCCGAGACCATACCAATGTTTACAAAAATATAAACGAAAAATGTGAGTGTCAGAGAGCCTGCGAGTAACTTGCCAAAAGCTTCTTGTGCATTAACTGCAATAAATAATCCACGGCCAATGATGAATAAGTACAGGCTAAGTAAAATACACACACCAAATAAACCAAACTCTTCACTCAGTACAGAAAAAATAAAATCGGTATGTCGTTCAGGTAAAAATTCCAGTTGTGATTGTGTGCCTTGCAACCAGCCTTTGCCTTCGATACCGCCTGAGCCAATAGCAATTTTTGATTGAATAATATGATAGCCAGAACCAAGCGGATCGCTCTCAGGATCTAAAAAGGTCAGTACTCTTTGCTTTTGATAATCGTGCATACCATAGTGCCAAAATGGCCACGCTGCCAAAGCAACAACTGAGCTTAAAAAGCCAATTAAACGCCAACTCAAGCCAGATAAAAACAATACAAACACCCCCGAACTGGCAATCAAAATTGAGGTGCCTAAATCGGGCTGTTCCTTAATAAGTAAGGTGGGCAACATTACAATGGCAAAGCCAATAATTAAATGAAGTGGACGCGGTGGTAAGTGGTTACGACCAATGTACCAAGCCACCATCATAGGAACCGCTAATTTCATCAGCTCTGAGGGTTGAAAGCGGGTAATACCTAAATCTAACCAGCGTTGAGCGCCTTTAGAGCTTACACCAAATAGTAGTACTCCAACTAGCATGAGTAGCCCTAGGCAATACATGGGAATGACTAAGCGTTTTAACGTAGCGGGGGGGATTTGCGCTAAAACAAACATTCCAATAATTGCACCTGCCATGCGGGTTACATGGCGGATCATCATAGCCGAGTCTTGGCCTGAGGCACTATAAACGATAGTGATGCTGCCAGCCATCATCAGTAATAAAGCAATTAAAAGTGGCAAATCGATATGCAGGCGTAGCCAAATAGAACGCTTATTATGTAAAGCCGTCATGGTACTTTACTCCCTGAGGATTGAATTGGGTTAGCTGCAAAATAATAATCCATTAATTGACGGGCAATCGGCGCACCTACTGAGCTTCCGCCTCCGGTATTTTCTACCACAATAGAGACCACTATTTGTGGGTTGTTGTAGGGGGCAAAACCGACGTAAATGGCGTTATCACGTTGGCGCTCTTTAAGTGCATCGGCGTCGTAACGCTCGCCTTGAGCAATACTGACTACTTGGGCTGTACCGGTTTTACCTGCTGGATCGTAGGTAGCGCCTTTAAACGCACGATGGGCAGTTCCGGTGGTTTTTTTAACGGTGTTATGCATAGCATCAATCGCGATGCGCCAGTTATCCTCGTTATTAAGAACAACAGGTGGCTTTTCCTCATTATTGAGCTGAGTAATTTGATCTTCTTTTTTAGCAACTTGCACTAAATGAGGAGGGTGATTTATCCCTCTGTTAACTAAAATATTAGTGGCATTCGCTATTTGAATGGGGGTGGCAGTCCAATAACCTTGGCCAATTCCTACAGAAATAGTATCGCCACGCCACCACGACTCTTTAAAACGATCTTCTTTCCACTCTTTTGAGGGTAAAATAGCGGTTGTTTCTTCATGAATATCAATACCGGATAACTCACCAAAACCAAAACGGGCCATAAAATTACTTATTTTGGTGATCCCCATGCGATACGCTGCATCGTAAAAGTAGGTATCGCATGACTCTTCTATTGCTTTGTAAACATCTACATGGCCATGGCCCCAACGTCGCCAATCTCGCCATCTATGCTCTACGTTTGGTATTTGAAAAAAACCTGGATCCCACATGGTGGTGGTTTCTTGCACTATGTTTTCTTCTAATGCCAAAATAGCCATGTGCGGCTTAATAGTCGATGCGGGTGCATAGCGTCCTTGAGTGGTACGGTTTATAAGTGGGCGATCTGGATTAAGTAGGGCTTTGTAGTCTTTACTGCTAATACCGTGCACAAATAAATTGGGGTCATAACTTGGGTTTGAATAAAGCGCTAGAACACCGCCATCTTTTGCATCCATTACCACAATAGCGCCGCGCATATCTTTAAGTGCATGTTGGGCTATTTGTTGTAAACCAATGTCGAGAGTAAGTACTAAGTCGTCACCCGGCTGCGGTGGATCCATGTTTAAGGTGCGAATAATACGGCCACGGTTGTTTACTTCAACCCGCTGTGAGCCGACTTGTCCATGTAGTAATGGCTCGTAATACTTTTCGATACCCAGTTTACCAATATCATGCGTGGCTCGGTAGTTTGTGGCTTCATCTTGTTGTTCAAGCTTATTTAATTCTTTTCTATTGAGCTTTGCAACATAGCCTAATGCATGGGTTAAAGTATCGCCAAAGGGATAATATCTTGCTAGGCGCGCTTCAATGCTAAACCCTGGAAATTTATGCTGGTTTACTGAAAACATCGCTACTTCGTTTTCATTTAAACGGGCTTTGAGGACTTGGCTTTTAAAACGTCGAGTATGTTTTATATCATCAAGAAAATCAGCTTGTTGTTGCTCGGTTATTTCAATGATTTTGCTGATAGACTTCAAAGAGGCGGTTAAATCATCAACTTCTTCGGGGATCACTTCAAGGTTATAAACGGGCTTATTTTCGGCCAGTAAAACACCGTTGCGGTCGTAGATAAGTCCGCGATTAGGTGCAATAGGGATTACTTTTATGCGGTTGTCATTAGAGCGAGTTTGGTAATCTTGGTGGTCGTCAACTTGAATGGTGTACAAGTTAGACAATAATATGGCTACTAAGGCTAAGATAAAAATAAAACCCACAAATGCACGCCGAGCAAATAAATTAGCTTCTGCTGAGTGGTCGCGAATAGTGGGTCTTCGTTTTAGCATGGCAAGAAACTACTCGCGATGATAAGGGTGGTTGTTATTTAAGCTCCAGCCTCTGTAAAGACTTTCAGCAACAATAATGCGTACCAAAGGGTGTGGGAGCGTTAAATTTGATAACGACCATTTTTGCTCAGAGGCCGCAATACACTCGGGAGCTAAGCCTTCTGGTCCGCCAATCAGTAAACTGACATCGCGACCATCAAGTTGCCACTTTTCCATGTTTTTCGCTAGCTGGTGAGTATCCAGTGCTTTACCGGTTACTTCTAGTGTGACAATACGATTGCCTTTAGGTATGGCGGCTAAGGTTTTTTCACCTTCAATGTGTAAAATACGCTTTATATCTGCGTTTTTGCCACGTTTACCTGCAGGTATTTCGATTAGTTCCAGTGCCATATCTTTGGGAAAGCGGCGCTGATATTCTGCAAAACCTGTTTCTACCCATGCTGGCATTTTTGTACCAACAGCAATCATTTGTATTTTCACGACGTTACTTCCAAGCGTTGTCTAAAATAGGGAGCTATTAGCCCCAAAGCTTTTCTAGATCGTAATAGCTACGTGCTTGATCTTGCATAACGTGAACAATCACATCACCTAAATCAACTAATGCCCATTCGCCATCGCTTTGGCCTTCGTAGCCTAATGGCTCTTCACCAGCGTGACGAGCTTCTTTTGCTAAGTTATCAGCAATTGACAATACATGACGTCTTGATGTGCCTGAACATACAATCATGTAATCGGTTACGTCTGAAGTGCCAGTTACGTCAAGTTGAATCACATCACGTGCTTTCATATCGTCAATTTTGTCTAGTGCAAAAGCGAGTAGTTGTTTCGAATCCAAGGTTTTGTCTCAATTTAAAATTTAATAGCGGTTATTTTAACACGCTGAAGGGTTTATACCAATCACTCTTGATAAAGCTGGTGCTGCTGAATATAGTGACTCACGGTGTCGGGTAATAGTTCACTCTTTTTAATACTTTTTTTAAGAGCTTGACGGATATTACTGGATGCGGCATCCAGTTGCTTACCTTCTAAAAAGTAAAGGTGTCCGCCATTTTTTTCGTTCAGTAGTGAAATATCGTTGCTCATAGCCTGCTGTTTGTAGTTTTTAAGTTCACCTTGTACATCACAGTTTTGACCTGGGCGTTGATACACCACTATATGGCATAGACTCGTTATTGTTTGCCACTGATACCATTTATCAAGGTTGTTGAATGAGTCCATACCAATTAAAAATAAAATAGGGGTATCGGGATTTTCTGCTCTTAGTTCTTGCAAGCTTAATAAAGAATACGACGGGCCGCTACGTTTTAGCTCCCGTAAATCAAGCTTAAACTGCGAATATGGTTTAATTGCGGTTTTAAGCATTGCAATACGATGTTCGGTGCTGATCCCCGGTGCCGCTTTGTGTGCGGGTATTGCACAGGGCATAAAATAGAGTGAGTGTAATTTAAAGGTCGCAACGCATTGCTGCGCCATATTAAGGTGCCCAAAATGAACAGGGTCAAAAGTGCCACCAAAAATTGCAATCATGGTATTTTTCCTTTACTGACGGTTAGTATGACACGGCAGTGGAATATCGAGTGGTTGGCAAAATTTAATACAAATATGTGCTAATGCTTGATAGGGGGCAATTAATACACCTTGTTTGTAGCTTGCATCAAATAATGCCAGTTCACTGCTAATACTTTCAAGGGTGTGAATATTTAGTCTGTTTATGGCTGTTTGTACCGGCGCTTGCTGATTTTTCCAAATCGCTTTTTGTTTAAACAGGGTCGCTAATGACTCACCTTGCAATAACCCTTGTTGTACACTGATTAAGGTATTTAAATCTTTATTGATGGCCCATAAAATACTCACTACTTCAGTGTTATCACTGGCAAGCTTATTTAATACTTTTATTGCTTGTGTAGTATGGCCGTTTAACAGGGCATCACTTAAATCAAAAATATCGAATTTAGATTGGTTTAGTAGCCCTTGCATTACCAGTTGTTGGGTAATGAGAGCGTCACCATGTATTAGTGACAGCTTTTCAAGCTCTTGGAAACAAGCCAGTAAATTGCCTTCAGTGGCATTAATTAAACTGAGCTTAGCCTCGTTTTGTAAATTAAGTGACAAGCGTTGGCATTGTTCATCAAGCCAACGTTTTAAGTGATTACCACTAAGCGGGTAGCAGGGTACAAATAACCCTTGCTTATCGAGTGCTTTAAACCACGCACCGCGTTGCACATCTTGGCTTGCTTTGGCGCCTTTAACAATTAAAATGGTGTCAGGATTTTCAAGTTCAACAACCTTTTTAAAGGTGTTAGCACCGGGTGTACCAGGTTTTTGCTGGTTTAAGTCAAGCTCAATAATTGTACGCGCACTAAATAACGACATACTTTGATATTGCGCTATGATTTCCTGCCAATCAAAGCCTTGGGCTAAAGTGAATTTAATTACTTCATCAAAACCTTGCGCTTTTGCGCTATCGCGTATGAGCTGTACACATTGAGCTTCTTGAAAAGGCTCTTCACCAAAAACCAAATAAAAAGGTTTTAACCCCTTTTTTAATTCGCTAGGCAGCTGATTTGCATAACAACGCATTATAGTTGCGACAACTCTCTAACAATTCGACGACTCGCTTGCTGGCGAATTTCGCTGATCAGCAGTTCAAGCTCTTTTGCTTTAGCTAGTGCGTTGTCAGGATCATCTTGGTAATTACGGTAAAGCTCAAAACGTTTTTCAATGGCTTCTTGTTTTGGGCGTTTTACAACATAACTCACACTGTATGCCAGTTCATACTCAGCTACTTGTCCGTTTTGAAACAACGACAAGGTTTGGCGCTCTAGCTGCTCTTTAAATAAATAAAGTTGCGCAGACTGTTTACTCGCAGGGACTAAAGTGACATCGCTCATAGCCAGTTCTGTTTGCAAATAGCTAAACAACGCTGATTTTTGATCATCACCCACCAAGGTTAGCTGTTTTAAATCATTAGGTAGGCTTGATGCTTTTTTAAGGTGAAAGCCACAGCTCGATAACAAAAAACAGACTAGCACTAAGGCTAGTCCGTTTTTAATGGCATTTAAAGTAGCCATATTAGTTAGCTACCACGTTAAGCAATTTACCTGGTACATAAATTACTTTGCGGATTGTTGCACCATCAGTAAATTTAGTGACGTTAGATTCTGCAAACGCGAGTGCTTCTACTTGCTCTTGCGTTGCATCAGCTGCAACCGTTAGTTTTGCACGTAATTTACCGTTTACTTGTACGATGATTAGTTTTTCATCTTCAACTAGGGCAGATTCGTCAACTTTTGGCCATGCTGCATCTAAAATATCACCTTCTTTACCTAGCTCTTGCCATAACTGATGCGATAAATGCGGTGTTATTGGTGCTAGCATAATAAGTAATGCTTCTAATGCCTCGTTAGCAATGGCAACATCTTGAGTGTCGTTTAATGGCGCTTTTAATAACTTATTAGACAGCTCCATGATTGCGGCAATCGCAGTGTTGAATGTTTGACGACGTTCAACATCATCGCTCACTTTTGCAATGGCTTTATGTAGCTCACGGCGAAGTACTTTTTGTGGGTTAGTAAGCGACGATTTATCAAGTGCTTGGAAGCCAACCGTTTTAACATCTACCGCGTATTTCCATACACGCTTTAAGAAGCGGTGTGCGCCTTCAACCCCTGAGTCTGACCATTCAAGTGTTTGCTCCGGTGGCGCAGTAAACATCATGAATAAACGCACGGTATCTGCACCGTATTGGGCAATTACTTCTTGTGGGTCAATACCGTTGTTTTTAGACTTAGACATTTTACTCATGCCAGATGAGAATACAGGTTCACCATCTTCTTTGTGCCATGCCTTGGTTACACGGCCTTTATCGTCGGTTTCGGTATTTACATCACTTGGCGAAATCCATACATCGCCGCCTTTTTCATCTTTACGATAAAATGTTTCGGCAAGTACCATACCTTGACAAAGTAAGCGGTCGAATGGCTCGTCTGAATTAACTAAACCAAAGTCACGTAATAATTTGTGGAAAAAGCGCGAGTATAATAAATGTAAAATTGCGTGCTCAATACCACCAATGTATTGGTTTACTGGTAACCAGTAGTTAGCGGCTGCTGGGTCTAACATACCCTCGTCATGGCGCGGGCTACAGTAGCGAGCGTAATACCATGATGACTCCATAAAGGTATCAAAAGTATCAGTTTCATGAGTAGCGGGTACACCGTTTACAGTCGCTTTAGCCCATTCTGGATCGGCTTTAATTGGTGAGGTAACGCCATTCATTACCACATCTTCTGGTAAACGCACCGGTAGCATATCTTCAGTGGCAGCAAGTTCGTTGCCGTTTTCATCACTCAGCATTGGAATTGGCGAACCCCAATAACGCTGACGGCTAACACCCCAATCGCGAAGACGGAAGTTTACTTTACGCTCACCTACACCTAATGCTTCTAGTTTGTCGGCAACATTGTTAAAGGCGTTTTCAAAATCAAGGCCATCAAATTCACCTGAGTTTACTAATACCCCTTTTTCGGTGAATGCTTCTTGGGCTAGGTTTACTTCAAGCTCAGAGCCTTCAACTGGCGCAATAACTTGTTTAATATCTAGGCCGTAAGCTGTTGCAAATTCAAAGTCACGTTGGTCGTGCGCAGGTACTGCCATTACCGCACCTGAGCCGTAATGCATTAATACAAAGTTAGCAACCCAAATTGGTAGTTGCTCGCCCGTTAATGGGTGAGTGGCGTAAAAGCCTGTTGCAATACCTTTTTTCTCCATGGTTGCCATGTCTGCTTCAGCAACTTTGGTGTTTTTGCATTCTTCAACAAACATTGCAATCGCGTCGCTATTTTTAGCCGCTTCTTGTGCAATAGGGTGGCCACCGGCAACAGCTAGGTACGTTACGCCCATAAATGTATCAGGGCGTGTTGTGTATACGCTAAATTTTTCGTTGTTATCGGTACGCGTAAATTCTATGTCTAAGCCTTCAGAACGACCAATCCAGTTGCGCTGCATGGTTTTAACTTGTTCAGGCCAGTCTTCTAATTTGTCTAAATCGTCTAATAGCTCTTGTGCGTAGTCGGTAATTTTAATAAACCACTGTGGAATTTCTTTTTGTTCCACTACCGCACCTGAGCGCCAACCGCGGCCGTCAATTACTTGCTCGTTAGCTAGTACAGTTTGATCGACCGGATCCCAGTTAACCGTTGACATTTTTTTGTACACTAGGCCTTTTTCGTAAAGCTTAGTGAAAAACCATTGTTCCCATTTGTAATATTCTGGGTGGCAGGTTGCAATTTCGCGATCCCAATCGTAGCCAAAACCTAATTGTTTAAGTTGGTTACGCATGTAGTCAATATTTTCGTAAGTCCACTTTGCAGGGGCTGTTTTATTTTTAATAGCCGCGTTTTCTGCAGGTAAACCAAACGCATCCCAACCCATAGGTTGCATTACGTTTTTGCCTTGCAAGCGTTGGAAGCGAGAAACCACGTCACCAATGGTATAGTTACGCACATGACCCATATGCAGTCGACCACTTGGGTAAGGAAACATTGAGAGGCAATAGTACTTTTCTTTGCTCTCATCTTCTGTGGCTTTAAATACTTGGTTTTCTTCCCAGTAGCGTTGGACTTTTGACTCTATGTCTTGTGGGTTATATTGCTCTTGCATTTACGTTTCCAAACTTCTTGCATACTAATAAAAAATTGTCGATAGGATACCCCAAATAAAGCGCTATTCACAGCGCCAAAGCGGCGCTTTTTGTAAATTTGCGAGTAAATTAGTTTTCAGTACAGGTTAACCTATACTTATCTATGATATAGAGTAAATCAGTAGACGTTTTGAAGGAGTATAAAATGGCAGATTACAGAACATGGCTTAGTGATTTAACCGATTGGTTAAAAGATGTGAAAGAGCATGAAGTTAAAGCCGCAGTAAAGCGATTTATTGAATCTGAGCAGGCACTTAAAGATTTAGGTGAAGAAAAATACCAGCTTTATCGTAATTACTTAATGCGTGACATTTCTCACCTACAAGAAAATAATAGCTACTATAATTCGCTTGCATGGCAGGAGCTTAAAGAGTCATTGTGGTTTGAGCTTTCTCATATTGAAGACAAAACACAGCTTGAATGGCAGTCATTAAGTGAAGATTTTAAGCATAATGGTGTTTATCACGCAGGTGAATGGATAGCCATGGGCACATTAGTATGTAAGAATTGCAACCATAGTTATGATGTTTACCATGCAACGCAAATTATTCCTTGCACGCAGTGTGATGGCATCTATTTTAGCCGCCAGGCTTTACAACCCTAAATATAAGTATTGAGTGGCTGTAGGCCACTCAATATGCCCAAATCTAGCAATTAAGCTGGTAAAAAAAGAAGTTAGAATGACGAAAAAACTGCTGCCACTACCCGTATCAAATCTTGCACCGAGTATTTCTTCGAGCCATGTAAACACTTGCATGAGCAATCCATACCCTGAGCAACTTACCTTTATAGGCCAACAACGTGCGCAAAGTGCATTGGACTTCTCTTTAGGAATGGACCTACCCGGTTATAATGTTTACGTAATGGGAGAGGCGGCACACGGGCGTTTTACCTTAGTAAAAGACAAACTAAAACAACACGCTAAAGAGCGTACAACACCGCATGAATGGCTGTATGTTAATAACTACGACGATCACCGTGAGCCTATTGCGTTATTTATGCATGCAGGGCAAAGCAAACAATTAGCCGATGACATTGACTCATTTATTGATGAAGTACTCGACACCTTTCCTGCTGCATTTGATAACCCAGCTTATCAGCGCAAGAAAAAATCGATAGACCGTGAGTTTAACGATGCTTACGACGGTGCAATTACCGCGGTAGAAATAGCCGCGCTTGAGCAAAGTGTGGCATTAATCGAAGAAAAAGGCGTAGTTGGCTTTGCACCGCTGATTGATGGCAAGCAACTTACCGATAATGAATTTTCTGATTTGGAAGATGATTTACGCGAAATGTTTTTTGAGCGTATAGAAAAATTAGAAGATGCCCTCATTGAAGCGCTTATTGAGTTACCGCGCTGGAAACGTGAATCTAAAGAAAAGCTCCGCAACCTTAAAAAATCTACTGCTGAGCAAGCCACTAAACCATTATTAAAAGATTTAGAACATAAATATGCCAGCCATATTGGTGTACTGCGTTATTTAAAAGATATACGCGTAGAAATTATTGATGCCGTGCTTGAATGGCTTGATGATGAAGGTGAAAGCGAAGAAAACAAAGAAGACTTTGACCGTAAAGGTATGCTTACCGACTTTTTTGCACCTAATATTTTAGTTGAATACAAAGAAGGCGATGCAGCACCGGTTGTTTACGAGCCAAACCCAACTTTTGGTAATATTTTTGGCAAAATTGAATACGCCACATCGCAAGGGTCGTTAATTACCAGCTATCGCTCAATTCAGCCAGGTGCATTGCACCGCGCGAATGGCGGCTATTTAATTATGGATGCTGAAAAAGTAATGGCTCAACCCCAAGTGTGGGATGGGCTAAAGCTGTCGCTAAAAACCCATCAAATTAAAAATGACTTACCTTATCAAGACAGTGTCGTTGGTAGTAGCTTTACGCTTCGACCGCAGTTAATACCGCTTGATGTGAAAATTATTTTACTCGGCTCACGTGAGCTTTATTACACCATCGGTGAATACGACGAGGAATTTGCTGAGTTATTTAGAGTACTTGCCGATTTTGATTATTACTTACCAAGTAGCGATAAGCTGCAGTATCAGTTTATTACTAAAGTCAGTGATTACTGCGAGCAAACATTAAAGTGCACGTTAAACGAAGCCGCAATGGTGCGATTACTTAAATTTAGTTATCGCCAAGCAGAGCACCATAATAAGTTATCAGCACGTTTTGCTGATGTGTTAGAGCTTGTGGCTGAGGCCAGTTTTTACGCTAAGCAAGACAAGCTAACGGTGATTGATGCACGCCATATTGACGAAGCCATACAAGGCAAGCAGTACCGTACGGGGCAAATTAGCGAAAACATGCTCAGCGATATAAAGGAAGGGCATACTTTAATAGCTACTGAAGGCCAAGCCGTAGGTAAAGTAAATGGTTTGACTGTACTGCACATTGGAGACACCTCATTTGGCACACCTGCACGTATTACTGCTACCGTTTATGCTGGCGCCGATGGCGTAATTGATGTGGAACGCGAAGCTGAGTTGGGTAAAGCAATTCACTCAAAAGGGGTAATGCTGCTTACCGGTTATTTAGGTAACAAATACGCGCAACACTTTAGTTTAACACTCAGTGCGAATATCGCTATTGAACAAAGTTATGGCTACATAGATGGTGATAGCGCCTCTCTTGCTGAACTTTGTGCGCTAATTTCGGCCATTACGAGCTTACCTATCAGTCAGTCTATTGCTCTAACCGGTTCAATTAACCAACATGGTGATGTGCAGGCCATTGGTGGTGTAAACGAGAAAATAGAAGGCTTCTTTAAGCTATGTAAAATGCGCGGCTTAACGGGTGAGCAAGGGGTTATTATTCCTAAATCGAATCAAGTTAATTTGGTGCTTGATGACGAAATACTCAATGCCGTTGAGTTAGGTAAGTTTAATATTTATGCTGTGGAAACCGTTGATCAAGCACTAAACTTATTAATGGATATCGAAGCGGGTGATATGGTTGATGAACACTACCCAGAAGATTCGGTTAATGGCATCGCATTAGCGCGATTAAAAGACATTGCCGATATTGTTAATGGTGATAACAGCGACGAAAAAGACCACGACTCAGAAGATGAAAAAGGGGAGTTATGATCAATATAATTTTACTGATTGTTATCGCTATTTTTTGCGTTTTAATTTTTAAAAACAGTAAAAAAGCCAAGCAGCAAGCAATCGCAAACGCACAGATTGAAAGTGATTATTTAATTGCCAATGTAAAAACTGAAGGCGTACATGAAACCGCATCTGGCTTGCAATATAAAATAATCCATAAAGGACAGAGCGAAAATACACCTAGCCCAACGAGTATGGTTAAAGTGCATTATCATGGCACTTTAATCGACGGCACTGTATTTGACAGCTCAGTGGAGCGCAAAACTCCGATTAGCTTTGGTTTGCACCAAGTTATAAAAGGTTGGACAGAAGGCCTACAACTGATGAGCCCGGGCGATAAATTTCAGTTTTATATACCGCATCAGCTCGCCTATGGTGAAAAGCGAGTAGGGAGTATTCCTCCTGCATCATTGCTTATTTTTGAAGTGGAATTACTGGCTATTGAGTCGTAATTTTAAAGAAAAAAAACACTTTAAGCCTTACCTTAATCAAGTAGGGCTTTTTATTTGCTCTCATTAGCCAATCCTACTCAAGAATTTAAAATATCAGTCGATACCTAAAATAGTGACAAGTTTATTTTAGGGATAAAATAATGAAGATTTCAACCGCCTCAATTCAATATCAAGCATCTAATTATAACAATCAGGCTTTAGTAGAAACAGAGCCGCAACCTAAAGATGATGAATCACAAGAACAACCTGACTATGTTTTATCAGAGTTTTTAGATGCGAAGGTTCAAAAATACAGCGAAGATAACGCAACATTTGCTGAGCAATATCAAAATTTAGAAAAGGCATATAAATATTTCACCCAGCAAGTAGTTGCATTACAAGAGCAAGTAAATAAGCTTAAGCAGAGTACGGTACAACGGAGTTTAACCATTGATAATAGCCAATATGGGCCAGCTGAAGAGGTCTATCAGTTGACTATGGATGCTGAGCATATGGGAGCTAAAAAGTATAAAACCGAGCAACAACAAGAAGAGATAAATAGATTGGAGCTGCAACTTAGTGAGGTAAAGTCTCAGCAGGCAGCAATAAAACAACAAATTATTGAGCTAGTAATCAACGAAATGAAAAGGCGAGGCGACGACTTCACTGTTTAACCTTGTAATGTACGCAGAGAAGTTAGTTTTTAAACTCAATTTTTTCTACCTCAAACCTAAATTCCCCCGCCTGTTTACCTGCAATCATAAAGCCAAGCTGCTTTATCTCTTTGAAGCTAATTGTAGGCTGTTGTTCAAGTAAACGGCCGCGAAAAGTAAGCTGAAAATCTTCAGGTAAAAACTCAATATTAAGCCACTCACTTTTCGTGGTACTGAACGAATGTGTATAAGCCGCCCCATCCATGTACTCATTAGTTCTTAAACGTAATTGGTAGGTTTGACCATCGCCCTTAACACGCAGCACTATTTTAGTAATGTTTTGGTTTTTTACATCTAATAGCGTACGGATAGAAGCAAACCCTCCATTGTTTGCAAGCGATACGTTGCCTGTAAACACTAAATTGCCGTCATTTTGTAAAACCTGACTATTAGAAATGCCACCCATCACCGAATCATTAACCACATACCAGCGAGCATTGGCATTTGCCTCGGTAGTGGCAAACAGTAAGTTAAAAACAAAAAGTGATGAGAGTTGTTTGGCGGTCATGAGTAATTCCTTAAAACCATTATTAACAATAATACGTTTTGATGTAATAATTGTTCACATAATTATTTTAATACTGGGATAAGGCAATCCTTGATTAAAATACTGACCAAGTTAAAGACGTCATAAAATATAAGGATATTAATTTATATGACAAAAAAGCCTGTGATTCTCGTTATCATAGCATTTATTGTTATGATGCTCGGCCCTGTTGGTCTTTATGAGTGGTACACTTCAATCGACCCCTCCTTTATCCCTAACCGTTTTTATGACTTTTTAAGTTTTTGGGTTTTAGGCTTTATTACTATTTCTTTAGTGTGTGCCTTTCTATTTCATTTAATAAAAACGCCAAATGCAAAAGAAGAGTTTAATACTCACTTTGATCAAGAAGGGGTTATCCTTAAATATTTAAGTATCATTATGATGCCTATTTTGCTGTATGCATATCTTTGGGCTGTCATTTGCGCGCCGATTCAACTATGGGCGCATTATCATTTAGGCGATTATTGGTCTGAAGAATATATCTTAGTTGAGTCTGAAGCTTGTTATAGCGATTATGAGCCGAATTGCGTTCGTTTACTCTTTGAAGATACATCTACAAACAAACAGCACACCATCAGGTGGTATTTAGATAAGCATAAGCTTTTAAAACTTAAAAATACAAAAGTGAACTTAGTCGGCGAAAAAAGTTACTTTGGCTATCTTGTTACTAAAATACAATGGTAAAAACGAAAGGGAATTAAATGAACAGTAATAATTTTTATGAGAGCATAAAAGGCTTTTTTTGGGGAGTTGGGTTTATAATAGCAATGCTTGGTGGCATTAGTGTATTCGCCCTTACAATAGCCGCTGATGTTGACAGTGGATTTAAAACAATGGTTTCTAATAAAGCATTAGAAACAAGTGATGAAATTAATAATGATTATAAACTAACTCTTTCTGAAATATATAAAGAAAATGGTCAAGTAAGAATCGCGGCTGAATTAAAAAATATTACTAACGAGAGCATTTATACGGGAACCGTTATTGCTTCTACATTTGACGAAAGTGGTAAGTTTATTGGTAACTGTGTAAGCAAAAGTACAGACAGCTTTCTAGAACCTAGCGAAATTAGTTATGTTGACATTAAATGCAATTTATTTAGATCACAAGCAAGTAAAGTTCACTCGACAAAGCTTAAAATTAAGTGGTTTTAGGGTAAGTTTAAATAAAAAGAGCCATACGAAGTATGACTCTTTTTTATTTGAAATCGATGTAATAGAGTTATTTTATTGAGGCAATAAACTCTTCATCTGCATATAGGTTTGTTAGTAATTTTTGAACTAACTCTACGTAGCTTTTTTGACCATTAGGGATAGCGATCGCTCCCATAAATGAAGAGTCAAAAGTGTGTTCGGCCATGATTTCTTTTTCGAATAAGATAATATTCTCTTCTGAAACGATAAAATTTACTTTTATAAATGAACTTCCCTCGGAGAAACCCGTAACATCAATATCTTGGTCAATTACTTTGCCAGTTACTTGCTTTTTAGCAACACCAGACCAAAGCTTGGCTAACTTAAGCTCTTGCAACAAAGCATTTTCAATATATTTACCATAACTGTTGCCTACAGATGAAATAAGAGGTGAGCCTCTAAGTGAAATTTTATTTAGTTTCTTTTCAGATTTAATTGTGCCAACAGATAGAGGGGAAACCGTTTCTTGCTTTAATTTTGAAACGTTACCAATGTCTGCACTATAAGGAGGCACTTGAATTGTACATGCACTTAAGAATAAAACCCCGATTAATCCTATTGAACTTCTATACTTCATTTTAATTCTTTCCTTACTCATAGTTTTGACTGCTCTAACTCTACAACTAGTTTGTTAAATGCTTCTTCTGTTGCACGCTTTGCTGATAAAGAAAAGTCGTTTTTAAACTCATCAAATTCAGCTTTGCCAAAACCTTTAACTTCAGTATTCCATGCTATATCGCCATTGTTATTTAAAGTTTTACAGTTTAACGTGAAAGTAAACTCTGTAGGTGGCCATGTAAATAAACTATCTGAACTAGATTCAGTTGTTATTGTAGGTATAAATACATATTCAATTTTATTGTCTTGTAAAAATGTATTATCAGTTAATGATTCAAGCTTATAAACGTTTTCAAATTTATTAGAAAGTACAGTATATAATGCAGCTTCTGTGTCTTTATAAGGTTTGTAACTAACATTATCGCCACCACCGCCAGGTGTTTTTACTTGTTTTTTAATATCATCTTCAGAAATATAATAACCTACAACGGATATTGATTTATTTTCTGAAAGCTGAAGTTTTTCAGTGTCTGGATTTAAACTTATCTGGTGGGCACAGCCACTTAAAACAAGTACCGAAAACAAGAAAAACATGTTAGTTAATAACTTCAAAATATACTCCATATATTTAATTTTTAAAGAAAAAGTAGTTTCATCGATAATATATGTTTTGTGGTTGCATTGTAAATAATGTTAACTTTATATTTGTAAATGGTTGTAACTTTTGTATCTAATAATTTTTGGTTTTGAGGTGTTTTTATTTTAAATAGAGATGAGTTCGCTTGAGCAAAAATTAAAAAGCGCGTAATTTAACCGCGTTACCTATTTTAATAACAAGTATAATAATGAAAGCACAAGAATTAGAACAATTAGCGTTATCTAAAGCCGAAACCCGAGAAGTGATCACGCCGTATGCCTTTAAGGTTGATAATGCTTTACTTGGCTTGCCTTTGGCTTCGCCGACTCGGCGCGCATTAGCAATGATTATAGATGTTGCATTAATATTCTTAGCTGCAAAGCTCAGTGCGACTATTATTGCATTCGTTGCTGCGATGGCTTTTTACAAAGGAACGGCGCAGCAATACCTTCCTAAAATGTCGGGTGTGTGGCGAAGAATATTAAAAATAGTAGCAGCAAGTATTTTATTTGTAAGCGCTCTTGCTGTGCTTTCAATTGGCATAGATTACTTAGAAGGCGATGACTCTGCTCAAGGCTTAACTGTTCAAGGCTTAAAAATACAGGATGACATTCAGCTTACTTCCACAGAAAAAAAGCAGGTAAATGCCTACTTAGTGCAAACAGACGACGAAAGCTGTGAGCAATCTTGTCAACAAAATACACTTGATAATTTGATAGGGCAAGTACCCAAATTAGCCGAAATGGACGACCTACAAAACCCACAACTTGCAAAAGCATTTTTAAAATTATTAGTGCTTGGTGAAAATAACGGATTAAAGCTTGCGCAGTTAATAGAAGATAAACCCGCACAAACAACCACACACAGTATTTTGCAGTGGGGTAAAGGTATTATTCAAGATTTAGGTTTGGGTTTTGGCTGGGCGGCTGTGTACTTCACACTGTTTTCTTTATTATGGCGCGGTCAAACCCCTGGTAAAAAGCTTTGTAACACCAGAGTGGTTGCATTAAGTGGTGAATCACTGGGTTTACTTGATTGTTTTGGCCGATACGGCGGTTACGGTGCCGGTTTTGCCACTGGTTTATTAGGCTTTTTACAAGTGTATTGGGATCCAAACAGGCAAGCCATTCAAGATAAAATATCAGCCACAGTGGTTATTCAAGGGAGTGTTAACCAAGTTGTCAATATGCAAACTATAGAAGAGACTGTTAAAAGTTAACTTCGCTCTTATTACAAGGATGGTTATGAAAGCTTTATTAATTGTATTTGTTAATCTGTATTTTATTACGGTTTCGTATGCGTCAGAAGATATTATATTAGCAAAAGCGCATCAGCTTAAGTCTGTTATTTTAGATGAGCAACGCAGCTTCAGCGTTTATTTACCGCCAAGCTATAATGAAAACCCTGATAAAGAATATCCAGTTATTTATTTGCTCGATGGTGACCAAACACAGCTAAAAGCTGTCGCTGGGCTAGTAGAGGCACTTAGTACAGAACGGCTAGAGCAGCAAATACAACAAGCAATTATAGTAGCCATTCCAAATAGTAAAAATGGGATAAGAGAGCGTGACTTTACCCCAACCAATGTCGATTGGACATTTAACGGTAAACTCCTAGAAAGGTTTGAAAATATTGGTAACGCCGCAAACTACAGCGTCTTTTTCGAAAAAGAACTTATTCCACTCATTAATAAAAATTACCGAACATCAACTAAACGCGTATTAATTGGCGAGTCTTTTGGTGGCTTGTTTGCAAACTATGTATTGCTTACCAATCATGCGCTATTTACAGACTACTTAATAATTGATGCAACTTACCTTTGGGATAATAACTACCTCAATCGATATTTTGATAAGAAGCAATTTGTAAACAAGCAGCTTAACGGTAATGTGTATTTTACCTTTGCAAATAACGGCGAAGCGTTTGGTGAGATTGGTAAAACAAATTATCAATGGGGCTTAGCATTTGTTGAAAAACTAAAAGCGCACTCGAGCGATAATTTAAATATAAATCAACGTTACTTTGAAGATGAAACTCATGGCACAGTCGCTGCACTTAGTTGGTATTATGGGTTAAAAAGTATACTTAAAAGATAATTTTATCATTGAAGTTGAATGGGAGTTTAATTGCTAAACATAAAGCACAAAGAGTTTCATAAAAGTTTTTTATATCTATTAATTATATTCGTACTAATGAGCTATTTAGTATTGCTCATTGGATGGTACGAGTTTAACGATCCTGCTCTTATTGCTAATGAGCGATTACATTTTATAGAGCTAGTAGTGCTACCTATATTAACCATGGCAGTGATATATACATTATTTAAAAAGTATAGGTGTGATCACAACTTTAATTATTTAATAACTCGTCACTTTTTTAAAGGTAGTAGGCTAGTAAAAGGGTTCTTGATAATAATGTACCCTTGTTTAATCTATATGGCGTTGTGGAAATTTAGCGTAGTTCCCATTATGTATTATGCTGAAAATAATTTAGGCGAACTGTGGTCTGAAGAATATTATTTAACTGATGTAAGTACATGTATTATAAATGATCAGCAGCAATGTATAGCATTAAACATTGCTGATTTATCCACTGGTGAAGAGCATTCGTTTAGATGGTACTTAGATACGGACGAGCTACAAACACTTAAAAACAAAAAAATAAATTTAGTCGGTGAAAAAAGTTATTTTGGCTATCTTGTTAACGAAATACAATGGTAAAAACGAAAGGGAATTAAATGAAAAGTAATAATTTTAATGAGAGCATAAAAGGCTTTTTTTGGGGTATTGGATTTGTAATAGCTGTACTTGGCGGCATTAGTGCGTTCGCCCTGACAATCGCCGCTGATGTTGACAGTGGATTTAAAACAATGGTTTCTAATAAAGCATTAGAAACAAGTGATGAATTTAACAATGACTATAATCTAACTCTTTCTGAAATATACAAAGAAAATGGTCAAGTAAGAATCGCAGCTGAATTAAAAAATATTACTAACGAGAGCATTTATACGGGAACCGTTATTGCTTCTACATTTGACGAAAGTGGCAAGTTTATTGGTAATTGTGTAGGCAAAAGCACTGACAGCTTTTTAGAACCTAGCGAAGTTAGCTATGTTGACATTAAATGCAATTTATTTAGATCACAAGCAAGTAAAGTTCACTCGACAAAGCTTAAAATTAAGTGGTTCTAGGCATGTATTCAATTTTTTTAGAGTTAAGTGTAGATGCCAAATAAGTTATTTAGTTGGGAGCGTGGGCGACAAAGATCAGGTTTTGACAAGATGCTACTCTGTCGTATTTTTGCTCCTTTTGAGTTTGATGTCTATTTGATTAAATTTCCACAAGGGAGTGAAATAAAACCGCATATCGATAATGTTAAAACTGGTCGGCACTTTAGGCTCAATATTATATTAAAACATGCTGCCAAGGGTGGTGAGTTTATTTGTGACAACCCAATTATAAATTACTACCGAGTTAAACTGTTCAGGCCTGATATAGAACAGCACCAAGTATCAAAAATAGAAAAGGGCAGTCGTTATATTTTAAGCATAGGCTGGATTAAAAAATAGATTTGCGAAGGTTGGTTAGATACCAGAGCAACCTTTCTCTTACTGATAGCTGACAACCGACAGCTATCAACTCCATTCACTTTCTAAACCTAATCCCAAATCCAATCATACCCAACAACACCATTACTCCCCATACAAACCCATTGCCATATTGGCTATACACGCTATCCCCTTGTATTAGCTTTATATTGGCTTTAAGTGTGGTAGCTTCAAACTGTGGCATAGTTTGGCGTGTTTGGCTTATGGGGTCGTATACGCCACTTATACCGTTGTTGGTAACACGCACTAGTGGACGTTGTAGTTCTAGGGCGCGCATACGGGCAATTTGCATATGCTGATGAGGGCCGATTGAATCACCAAACCAAGCATCATTACTCACCGTGAATAATATGTCTGAGTCGCTTTTATAATTACCCCGCACTAAATCGGCAAATACTATTTCGTAGCAAATAGCGGGCAGCAGGTTAAAGCCATTCGCACGTAAGTTATTTTGCACTTTATCACCGCGCGAGAACGATGACATAGGCAAATCAAATAACGGAGCTATGGGGCGGAGTATGTCTTCAAAGGGAACAAACTCTCCAATCGGCAGTAATTGATGCTTTTGATAGCGGTTACTATCTAAGTAACGATAGTGGCCGTGTTCATCACTTTGCTCTTTGTTACCGACCACAATCAGGGTATTGAAAATGGTTTTAGTGTCGCGTTGGTAATCAACAATACCCGTTACTAGCGCGGTTTTATTAAATGAGGCGGCACTGTCTAAGCCCGCTAAATAGGAATCAGCAAGCGCTTCTATTTCAGGCACTGCAGCTTCGGGCCACACAATTAAATCGGCATCCCAGTGACGGCGCGTCATATCCTGATACTTACTCATGGTGGTCCAAAATTCACTGGGGTCAAACCGCAAGTGTTGTTTTATATTACCTTGTACAAGCAGCACAGAGAGGTCTTTATCGGAGTAATGGGTTACCTTTGTAAAGTGTGCGCCGGCGAAGACAAGCAAAACCACAGCAGCGGTAACAACAGGCATTTTAAATTGTTTTTGCGCTAAGCTGTACAATGCAAAGCCAATGGCAATACATAATAGCGTGAGCCCAAATTCACCAATTAAAGGAGCAAGGGCATTCAGAGGGCTATCGGTTTGTGTATAACCAAAGCTTAACCAAGGAAAACCAGTTAACAGGTTGGCACGCAAACATTCACTAATAGCAAAACAAGGGAGTAATAGCGCTGCAAAACTTATAGAGCCGTTTGAAAAGCGAGTGGTTGCCCACAGCGCCAGCGCAGGAAATAACGCAAGGTAGCTACAAAGCAGTGCCATTAATGCAATTGAGGCGACAAGTGGCATACCGCCAAAGGTGGCGATAGAAACATGTACCCAACTTATACCGGCACCAAACCAGCCTAGACCAAATATAAAGCCATATTTAGCGGCTGTTTTAGCATGTACTTTTCCATTGAGGTTTGCAGGAATACAAAAAAATAGCGAGCCTATGCTAAAAAATACAATCGGCCAAATACCAAAAGGCGCGTAGCTAAAAGTTAAAACAAGGCCCGCAACCAGTGCGAGCCATGCTTTTTTATCTTTTGCTAGTAGGGTGAGACTAGTTAGCAGTTTCTTCACTGTCGTTATCATCAGCCTTAGGAATGGTGACTTGCAGTTGCAATATACGACGATTATCAGAATTGGTTACTTTAAACTGAAATCCTTCTATATCGATGGTTTCGCCACGGCTCGGCATATGGCCAAAGGCGTGTAACACGGTACCACCAATAGTGTCGGCATCTTGCGAGCTGTAACCTGATTTAAAATGCTCGTTAAAGTCATCTACAGGGGTCAGTGCCTGCACAACGTAAACATGTTTAGCCAGTTGACGAATATCTTGTTGTTCTTCTTCTTCATCGTGCTCATCTTCGATTTCGCCTACAATGATCTCAAGAATATCTTCAATGGTTACTAAACCCGATACACCGCCGTATTCATCAATTACAATCGCCATATGGTAGCGTTGCTGACGAAATTCATTAAGCAGGGTATCCACCCGTTTACTTTCAGGCACTACCATGGCAGGGCGCAAATAGTCACGTAGCGATGGTAAATGCTCATCTTTATTTAAAATGAGAGGTAATAAGTCTTTTGCGAGTAAAATCCCTTCTACATGGTCTTTATCTTCACACACTACCGGAAAACGAGAGTGGGTAGAGTCAACCATCATAGGTATGTGCTCTTCAAGCGGGCTATCAATTTCCAAAGTGACCATTTGTGAGCGCGGGATCATAATATCTCGCACTTTGAGCTCAGACACGCCAAGCACACCTTCAATCATTTCTTTGGTTTCAGGATCGATTACATCCCGCTCTTGGGCATCGGCAATTACCTCAACCAGCTCTTCTCTATTCTGGGGTTCCCCTTGCAACATCTGGGTTATACGACCCAGCCAAGTTTTGCCAGAAGAACCCTGGCTAGATTGCGAGTTATCGTCGCTCATTACGTCTAATTGCTCCGTTTATTTAAATATCGTCCCGATATGGGTCTGCTATGTTTAGTTCAGCAAGTAATTGCTTTTCTATGCTTTCCATCTCTAACGCGTCTTCACTCTTTATATGGTCAAATCCAAGTAAATGCAAGCATCCATGAATAACCATATGAGCAAAGTGGTCATGAAATGACTTTTCTTGCTCTTGTGCCTCAGCCAAAACAATGGCAGGACAAATAATTAAGTCGCCCACAAGTGGGATATCAATACCCGGTGGCGCTTCAAATTCAAATGATAATACGTTGGTAGGCTTATTTTTACCACGGTAGTCATTATTGAGCTGTTGCGACTGTTCCTCATCGCTGATAACAATGGTCAGCTCAGACTCATCACGATATTGGCTAAGCACTTTATCGGCCCACATGGCAAACTGCTCAAGGCTGGGTAAGTTGTCAAACTCACACGCTATTTGTAAATCAAGTTCTGTTTTCACGGTATTACCCTTTGGTAGCAGGTTGCTCTTGAGCGGCGAGCGCTTCTTTGGCTTGTTGTTTCTCTAACCGCTTAAGGCGTTCACGCTCATCGTTGCGCTCATACGCTTCTACAATGCGGGCTACTACAGGGTGGCGTACCACATCGTGCGATTTGAAAAAGTTAAAGCTAATTTCATCAACGCCATCCAATACTTCAATAGCATGGCGAAGACCAGAGCGCGCACCCCGAGGTAAATCAACTTGGGTTATATCGCCGGTGATCACTGCTTTAGAATTAAAACCAATACGGGTTAAGAACATTTTCATTTGCTCTGTAGTTGTATTTTGGCTTTCATCTAAAATAATAAACGCATCATTAAGTGTGCGCCCACGCATGTAAGCCAATGGCGCAATTTCAATGATGTTTTTTTCAATCAGTTTTTCAACACGCTCAAAGCCAAGCATTTCAAATAAGGCATCGTAAAGTGGGCGTAAGTAAGGGTCTATTTTTTGGCTTAAGTCACCCGGTAAAAAGCCGAGTTTTTCACCCGCTTCAACCGCAGGGCGAGTGAGCAATATACGGCGTATTTCTTGGCGCTCTAGTGCATCAACTGCCGCTGCAACTGCAAGATAGGTTTTACCTGTACCTGCAGGGCCAATACCAAAGGTAATGTCGTGGTGCAAAATATTAGCAACATACAAGCCTTGGTTATCGTTTCGTGGTTTAATAACGCCACGACGAGTTTTAATCATCATTTCTTTGCCATAAGCACTGTGTGCAACATCTTGCTCAAGCGCTTTAGACTCAGTGATGGCTAAATGTACGTTGTCAGGCTCAATTTCGCCAATTTCCCCACGTACAGGTTGAGTATCAATATAAAGGTTTTTTAAGATCTCTACCGCGCCGGCGCTACTGTGTAGTTTACCGGTTACTTTAAAAAAGTTATCACGATGAATAATTTCAACACCTAGACGGCGTTCAATTTGTTTGATGTTTTCGTCAAACGGGCCACATAATGAAGAAAGGCGTTTGTTGTCGGCAGGTTCTAAATAAATCTCTAATGTTTTTAACTGATTACTCAAAATTACTTCCTATTACAGTGCGCCAGCGTTAACTGGCGCAATGAATTTTTGCAACTAAGGTACGAAAGTAGCAACGCCAATTTCGTTAGCTGTCTCGGTTTTTTGCTCACTCGCTGCTTTGGTTAAAATAGCAGAAGGCGCAATTTCGCGGCGTAAGTTCATTTCTGATTCTGTACGAATTAAATCGCCACGTAAAGAGTTTGGTAACGCTTCGGTAATACGTACATCAACAAACTGACCGATCACTGTGTGTGGGCCAACAAAGTTAACTACACGGTTATTTTCAGTTCGGCCACGTAGTTCCATCGGGTTCTTCTTAGAAGGACCTTCAACTAAAATACGTTGCTCAGTATCAAACATTTGGCGGCTAATTTGCTGTGCCATTTGCGTAATACGGTTTTGCAATAAGTACAGGCGCTCTTTTTTCTCTTGCTCGGTTACGTCATCTGGTAAATCTGCCGCTGGCGTACCTGGGCGTGCACTGTAAATAAAGCTAAAGCTCATATCAAAACCAATATCGTTGATAAGGTTCATAGTAGCTTCAAAGTCGGCCTTGCTTTCACCTGGGAAACCTATAATGAAATCTGACGACATGCTTAGGTTAGGGCGAATTTTACGTAGCTTACGAATTGTTGATTTGTACTCAAGAGCAGTATGGCCGCGTTTCATTAAGTTTAAAACACGGTCTGAACCACTTTGGACTGGAAGGTGTAAGTGATCAACCAGCTCAGGCACATCAGCGTACGCATCAATAATGTCTGGTGTAAACTCTACAGGGTGTGAGGTGGTGTAACGAATACGGTCAATCCCGTCAATTGCAGCCACTAAACGAATTAGATCTGAGAAATAGCAAATTTCACCATCGTGTGTATCACCACGGTATGCATTTACGTTTTGACCTAATAGGTTAACTTCACGTACGCCTTGCTCGGCTAACTGTGCAACTTCTAATAATACATCATCAACAGGGCGGCTTACTTCTTCACCACGGGTGTAAGGCACAACACAGAAAGTACAATATTTAGAACAACCTTCCATAATTGATACAAACGCAGAAGGACCTTCCGCTTTAGGCTCAGGTAAGCGGTCAAATTTTTCAATCTCAGGGAATGAAATATCAACTACAGATGAACCTTTATCGCCTTGTACTTGTTTAATCATCTCAGGTAAACGGTGCAAAGTTTGTGGACCAAAAATAACATCTACAAACGGAGCACGTTGGCGAATTGAATCACCTTCTTGTGATGCAACACAGCCGCCTACACCAATAATAAGGTCTGGTTTGTCATCTTTTAATAACTTCCAACGACCTAGTTGATGAAATACTTTTTCTTGCGCTTTTTCACGAATTGAACAGGTGTTAAGTAAGATAACATCAGCATCAGCAGCTTCTTCAGTTAGCTGATAGCCGTTGGTAGCATCTAGAAGATCAGCCATTTTCTGAGAGTCGTATTCGTTCATCTGACAACCCCAGGTTTTAATATGCAGCTTTTTGCTCATTGAAATATAGCCTCGTGTTCAATTCGATAGTGGCACAAATATGTGCTAGAAACAGGTATAAGTGGCGGAATTATTAAAATTTCGCTCGACTTAAAGGACGCGTATTTTAGCTGGATACACGCTCAAAACCAAGTATAGATTTCATGTTTGTGATCTGAAATCAATATAGTATGGGTTTAATAATAGAATTAAGCGAAGCGCTCACACTGAGCAAACTAATTACGATACAATCTAAGCAGAGTTAAGTCAGAATTAAAATGATGAAAAACATGGCTAAAAATAATGTAATTGTAGTAGGGGGCGGCATGGTTGGTGCCGCTATGGCTATTAAATTAGCGCAACAAGGCAAAGCCGTACGTGTTATTGAAAAACACCCAATAGATGCACCACAGGTGCTTAACAGTGATGATGTTGATATACGTGTTTCGGCTATTAATCGCTTTTCTGAAAAATTGCTTGATCAGCTCGGTGCGATGCCATTACTGCGAGCAAATAGATTGGCTCCCTATGAACAATTAGAGACCTTTGAACGGAGTAACGATCATTTATTATTTGATTGTCATGCTATTAATACCACCCATTTAGGTCATTTGATTGAGAATAAGCTAATTCAAGCCAGTTTATGGCAGCAATTTGAGCAACATAATATTGAGATGATTAATCCTTCATCGGCTTTAACGGCAATAGAGCAAAACCCTGATAGCATTAGCTTGCACTATAACGAACAAAGCTATACTGCTGATTTAGTCATTGCAGCGGATGGTGGGCAATCACAATTACGTAGCAAAGCCAATATTGGTATAACTGGTTGGCAATATCAGCAGCATTGTATGGGCGTGCTAATAAAGCTCGATGCACCACAACAAGTTAAAACATGGCAGCAGTTTACACCTACAGGGCCTGTTGCGTTTTTACCTATGCAAGCACCTTATGCAAATTTAATTTGGTATGACGATGCAAATACCCTCAAAGCATTTAAAGCCCTACAACCTAGCGAATTAAAAGCCCATATTATTGAAAAGTTTCCAAAGCTTGCTGGTGATTTTGAAGTACAAAGCCATGCTATATTTCCTCTGGCAAGGCAGCATGCCAATAATTATTCACAAGGCAGACTCGTTTTAGTGGGTGATGCGGCGCACACCATTAATCCTCTGGCAGGACAGGGTGTTAATTTAGGCTTTCAAGATGTGGCTGCTTTAGCTGAAGTGTTGCGTACAACTGATGATGTAGGGTGCCCGCTAATGCTTAAAGAATACGAGCGTAGTCGTCGTAACGCTAATTTGTTAATGATGAGTATGATGGATGCTTGCTACTTTGGTTTCTCAAATCAAATAGCCCCATTAAAATGGGCGCGCAGCACATTTTTAAAGTTAGCTAATAATACAGGGCCGGTAAAAAATTGGGTGCTGAAATACGCGATTAGTGGCAAGTTAGATTAAATTCGCTTACATAAATCTAGATTCTTATAATAATAACAAGTGCCGCTTATGTGGCACTTGTAAACGGAGATAAATTTAGTTCCACATACCTGAACGAGAGTACATATATTCAGCGCTTGCGCACCAATTAACATCTTCCCATGTAAAGTCAGTGTAGTAGATTTTATCAACACATGCTGTCATTGAACTTTCGACTTTATAAACGTCAACTATACATGTTGTTCCATCACAACTGGCTGAACGGTCATATGTACCATCAAAAACCCAAACAACATTAGAAACAGCTTTAGAGGTATTAACCTTAAATGCTATTTTCGGGTGAAAATTAGGGTTACTTTCACCGCCAAAGCACATGTTTTGTGAGTAATTGTCGTAAGCCATTGTGTCTACATAACATGACACTGAGTTTGCAAATACATTTGCTGAAAAAAGACCCGAAAACAAAGCAATGATTAAATATATTTTTTCATGATAACTATCCTTATTAAGTTTATATAGCTCTTTATTTGAGCAAAATAAACATTACCATAAAAGGTACACCCGTCAACCTTTCATTAACATGTTTTACATAAATACCTAAATTGGGTCTAATTGCTTTTATCTGAGTGACTAATATCAATACGTAATAATAATTAATCATTTTGAGCGGGTAAGTTAGGCGCTTTAAGCATTAAAAGTTTTTTATTTGGAGTTAGCGAGATTTTTGCTTTGCTGTCGACAATTTCTTTGCTTAAAAATGTTGTATTGGATAATAAAAGTAGAAGTAATGATAAATTATTTTTAATCTAGTGTGGAGGTGTAATCAAAGATGTGTGCAAATTGGCTGGGATACCAGGATTTGAACCTGGGAATGCCAGGATCAAAACCTGGTGCCTTACCGCTTGGCGATATCCCAACTCTAAATTTGGATGAGTTTTAGTTCTAGTTAAGAATATGGTGCGGAAGGAGAGACTTGAACTCTCACATCCTAAGATACTGGAACCTAAATCCAGCGCGTCTACCAATTCCGCCACTCCCGCATACAGGATTATATTTATACTCTTAACAGAGCTTTCTTAATTCAACGTTCTTTGGTAGAAGAAGTTGGCTGGGATACCAGGATTTGAACCTGGGAATGCCAGGATCAAAACCTGGTGCCTTACCGCTTGGCGATATCCCAACTAAGAAATTGCTGATAATTTTAATTCTTATCAAAGAATATGGTGCGGAAGGAGAGACTTGAACTCACATCCTAAGATACTGGAACCTAAATCCAGCGCGTCTACCAATTCCGCCACTCAC